>JBOHKZ010000445.1:0-5421 GCA_050729355.1 Phenylobacterium sp.
GCCCGGCCCTTTCCGACGATCGTCGGGACCTCGCGCTCGCTCCCTCTGTGGACGCGCCCCTCGCGCATGACGAAATCGACATGCTCCATCCGGGTCACGTCGAGGAGCGGGTTGCCGGACACGGCGATGATGTCGGCGTCCTTGCCCGGCTCGATCGATCCGATGGTGTCGCTGCGGCCCAGCGCTTCGGCCGCCGACGTCGTGGCGGCGCGCAACGCCTGGGCCGGCGTCAGGCCGGCGGCGACCATCAGTGCAAATTCGCCGGCGTTGTCTCCGTGCTTAGACACCCCGGTGTCCGTACCGAACGCAATCTTCACCCCGGCCGAGATCGCCTTCTTGTGGCTGACCAGACCCGCCGCGACCGCGGCCTCGGCCTTCTTGATCATGGCGGGCGGCAACAGGCCGGCGCGCGCCTGCTCCACCACAACCTGCGCCATCATGGTCGGCACCAGCCAGGCGCCCTTCGCCTTGAAGAGCCGGATCGCCTCATCATCCAGGAAGGTGCCGTGCTCGATGGTGTCGACACCCGCCTCAAGCGCGGCTTTGGTCCCCTCCGCCGCGTGGCTGTGTGCGGCGACCTTGAGACCCAGGCCGTGCGCCGTCTCGACGATCGCGCGCATCTCCTCCGGGGTCACGGCGCGACCAAGGCCCCCGGAGACATTCGAAAGCACCCCGCCGGTGGCGGCGAACTTGATGACCTGCGCGCCCAGGCTCACCTGCAGGCGGACGACCCGGCGGCAATCGTCGGCCCCGTCACAGATATTGGTCTGATGGGCCCGGATGGCGTCGGCAAAGTCTTCGGCGACGCCGTTGGCGTCGTCGCCGTGACCGCCGGTGACGGAGATCACCTCGCCGGCGTTGACGATCGTCGGGCCCTCCACATCCCCCCGCTCGATCGCGTCCCGCAGGGCCCGGATGCCTCGGGCGTTCCCGCCGAGGTCCCGCACGGTGGTGAAGCCGGCGTTCAGGGTCACGCGGGCGTTGCCGGTCGCATACATCAGGTTGTCAGCGACATCGCGATTGAGAGCGGTGAGCCGGTCCTGCATGGGATCGCCGCCAATGCCCCAGAGATGCACGTGCATATCGATCAGGCCGGGCATCACGAACTGGTCGCGCAGGTCGATGACCTTGGCGCCGGCTTCCGGCGGGACAAACCCGTCGCGGACCGCAACAATTGCGCCGTCTCGAACGATGATCGTGCTGGCCCCGCGCGGCTCGCGGCCCGGGCGATCCAGCAGCGCGCCCGCCTGGACGTAGGTGACAACAGGCGCCGGCGCGGGAGGTGGCGACGCCGCCTGCGCGCTCGACGCGATCGCGCACGCAAACGTCAGCACCGCAAAGAACCTGTTCATGGCTGCCCGTTCCCCAGCTGAGTGTTATCGCCGACGTCCGGCCCGCCCCGCCTGCAAGCTCAGAGCTTGCGGAAGAGATCACCGACGGGCGCGGCGATGGAGCCGGGTCGCCAGATATTTCAGGGCAGAGCGTGGATTCTCCATGATGAAAACACTGGCTCGATGGAAACACTTTGCGCAATAGAAAATCGCGTGTCACGCTGGCGCGCGTCGCCGGTTGTGGCGCCCCAGGGCGAAACGCCGGCGGCCAGGCGCCCGTCGGCAGCGGGGCGGCGGACGGGCGCCGTGCGTCCAAGGAGGACCCAATGGCCAGTCGGCGAGGCCTTCTAGCCCAGGTGGCCGCAGCGGGCCTGGCGTCGACGGCCTTCGCGAAGCTCGCCGCCGCCGCACCCGTTCGGCCGTCGGCGGCAGGTCGGACGCCAGGCGTTGTTCAAACCGTCCTTGGGCCGCTTGAAGCGTCGAAACTCGGGTTCACCCTTCCCCATGAACACGTCTGCGCCAGTTCGGGCGGCTTCTGGCAGGTCTGGCCCGAGTACTTCGGCGGCCGAGCCGCGTTCATCGACAAGGCGGTCGGCAAGCTGAAGGCGGCGAAGGCGGGCGGCGTGGACACAATCGTCGACCTCACAACCCCCGACCTCGGCCGCGACATCCGACTATTGCAAGAGGTGTCGCGCCGCTCCGGCGTGCACATCGTGGCCTGCACCGGGATATGGCACGACCCCTCCCTCTCCTTCAGCGCGCGGACCCACGACGAGCTCCGGGACTTCTTCATCAAGGAGATCGAACAGGGCATCGAGGGCACGCCGATCCGGGCGGGGGTCATCAAGGTGGCGACCGACGCCGACGGGGCGACCCCCACCCTGGAGAAGATCCTGCGAGCGGCCGCCCGCGCCAGCAAGGCGACGGGAACGCCCATCGAGACCCATAGTTATGCCCCGAAGCGCGGCGGCGAGGCGCAAGCCGACATCTTCGAGTCCGAGGGGCTCGACCCCCGTACGGTCTCCATCGGTCATTCCGACGACAGCCTGGAGATGGACTATCTGACCGGGCTGCTCAAGCGCGGCTTCATGATCGGCATGGACCACATGAGCCAGGGGATCGTCGAAGGCGCGCCTCCGCCTGAGGCCGCGCCCTATCTTTGGCAACGGCGGTCAGACCGCATCAAGCAGCTGGTGGACGCGGGGTTCGCCAACCGGATGCTCCTCTCAAACGATTGGATGCTGGGCCTGTCGGTGTTCGCGACGGGAACCCTCGAGACCCTCGACAAGCTCAATCCCGACGGCATGCTGTTCAACACCCGCAAGGTGATCCCCTACCTGAAGCAGATCGGCGTCACCGACGCGGCGATCCGGTTGATGACGGTTGAGAACGCCCGGCGCTTCTTCGGCGGCGGGTGAGCGCCGCGGCCCCGGCCGTCTCATCCCAGCAACCGCGCGGGGTCCGGGCTGTACGCCCGACCCCCATCAGATGCCTTGCCCGCCGGACACTTCAATGCGCTGGGCGTTGACCCAACGATTGTCCACCGACAGCAGGCTGGCGATCATCGGTCCGATATCGTCCGGCACACCGACCCGGCCGAGCGCGGTCATGTCGGCGAAGAGCCGGTTGATCTCCGGATTGTCGCGCACGCCGCCGCCGCCAAAGTCGGTTTCGATCGCGCCAGGCGCCACGGTGTTGACCGCGATGCCCCGCGCACCGAGTTCCTTGGCCATATAGCGGGTGAGCACCTCCACGGCGCCCTTCACCGCGGCATAGGCGGCATAGCCGGGAAACGCTGTCCGGGTCAGGCCGGAGGACAGATTCACGATGCGGCCGCCGTCCGCGATCAGCGGCAACAGGGCCTGGGCGAGGAACAGGACGCCCTTGAAGTGGACGTTCACCAGGCCGTCGAACTGGATCTCGGTCGTTTGCCCGATCGGGGCGTACTCGCCGTGGCCCGCGTTGTTCACCAAGTGGTCGAAGGTCGCGCAGTTCCACACCGCGCCAAGCGTCTCGCCTAGGCGCTCAGCGAAGCCGGCGAAGGCTGCAATATTCCCCGTGTCGAGTTGGAGGGCGACCGCCTTGCGGCCCATCGACTCGATCTCGGCGACCACGGCTTGCGCGTCTTCGGCGCGGCTCTGGTAGGTGAGGATGACGTCGCCGCCAGCCCGGGCGATGCTCAGTGCGGCGTTGCGGCCGAGCCCGCGGCTGGCGCCGGTGACGAGGGTGATCTTGGTCATGAGCAGCTCCTGTGGCGTTGACCGGCGCAGGGTCGCGTGAACGCCTCGCCGGGTGTTGCGGGAACCTGGACGATCCTTGCCTGATCCTACGAATGGGGTGCGCGGACGGCGGCGGCGGCCTAGGATCACCGCATGACAACCCTGCTCGACGGCGTCCACCGGCACGCGCTGACCCAAGCGGACAGCAACAGCCAGGCCCAAACCCCGATCCCGGGGCTGATGACCGTCCGGGCGTCCGCGCCAAGCGGCCTGCTGCATGACGTCTCAAGGCCCCTCGTCTGCCTGGTGGTGCAAGGCGCCAAGCAGGTCACGATGGGGACCCAGATGTTCGCCTTCTCTGCCGGAGACTCGCTGCTGATCGCCGCCGACGTGCCGACGGTGAGCCAGATCACGCGCGCCAGTCGTTCCGAACCCTACCTCTCCCTCGTCCTCGAACTCGATGCGGCGATCGTCGCGGACGTGGCGGCGCAGATGCAGCTGGGCGAGGCGAACGATCCTTCGCCCGTGCGCGTCGAGCCGACGGACGCTGAGACCGCCGACGCGGCGCTAAGGCTGATGACCTTGCTCGATCGGCCGGCCGCGCTGCCGGTGCTGCAGGCTCAGCTGGTGCGCGAGATGCACTACTGGCTGTTGGCCGGTCGGCACGGCCCCGCGATCCGACGCCTGGGGTGGCCCGAAGGCCACGTCCAACGCGTGGCGCGGGCGGTCGCGGTGCTGAGGGCCGAGTTCCACCTTCCGGTGCCGGTGAGCCGGCTGGCGGCCGTGGCGGGCATGAGCGCGTCGTCCTTCCACCAGCACTTCCGCGCCGTGACCTCGCTTTCACCGCTGCAGTTCCAGAAGCACCTGCGGCTGATCGAGGGGCGGCGGCTGATGCAATCGGCCGGCGCGTCGGCCAGCCACGCGGCGTTCGCAGTGGGCTACGAGAGCGTGCCGCAGTTTACACGGGAGTACGGTCGAATGTTCGGCCTGCCGCCGGTGCGCGATACCCAGGCCGCCAGGGCCAAGGCGCGTGCGATCGCCTAGCCCTCCCCCCCGCGGGGTTCGCCTACAGATGGTCGGCCGGCAGCGTGGCGGGCTGCCCCCGCAGCTTCAGGAAGACCAAAACCGCGACGCCCAGGCCCAGCCACACGCCGCCGGCGATCTTGGCGAGCGGATCGGCGTTGATCAGGACATAGGTCACCACGGCAAACCCGATGCACGGCGCCACGAGATGCATGATCCAGCGGCGGCTGCGCTCGCGCCACATGAAGTGGATGACCACCGACAAATGCAGCATGACGAAGCCGAACAGGGCTCCGAAGCTCACCAGCGAGACCAACAGCTGGAGCTGGCTGATCATGGCCAGTCCGAGCACCAAGGACAGGCCTGCGACCAGCAGGATGGCCCGTTGCGGCGCCTTGCGCTTGGCGTCGACAAAGGCCAACGACCGCGGAAGCTTCCCATCCCGCGCCATGCTGTAGAGCAATCGTGAGGTCGCGGCCTGCGCCCCCATGGCGCCGGCAAGGCCGGACAGCACGAGGCCGAGCACCGCCACAGCCAGTTTCAGGGGCTGGCCGCCCACCATGGCGGCGATGCCGATGAAGGCATTGGCGGAGGCGTCGCCTGGGGGAAAACTCGAGTGTCCGAGCACGAACAGCGAGGCCAGGTAGGTCTGCCCCATGAACAGGGACGCAGCCAGCACGAGCGACAGGACCGTGGCCGTCCCGACCACCCGCGGCCCGCCCTTGGCCTCCTCCGCCAATGTCGAGATCGCGTCGAAGCCGAGGAAGCTGAGCGCCGCCAGGGAAAGGGCCCCAAAGATCAGACGGGGCGTCGCCTTGGCGGGATCCCAAACGGGCGCCGTTGAAAAA
>JBOHKZ010000446.1:0-3832 GCA_050729355.1 Phenylobacterium sp.
GAGGATAACGAGCTGAACATGAAGCTCTTTCATGATCTGCTCGATGCCCAGGGCTACGAGACCTTGCAGACCCGCGAGGGCTTGCAGGCGCTCGCGCTGGCGCGGGAGCACCGTCCCGACCTGATCCTCATGGATATCCAGCTCCCGGAAATCTCCGGCCTGGAGGTCACCAAGTGGCTGAAGGAAGACGCCGATCTCGCGTCGATCCCCGTGGTCGCGGTCACCGCCTTCGCCATGAAGGGCGATGAAGAGCGCATCCGCGAAGGCGGCTGCGAGGCCTATATCTCCAAGCCGATCTCGGTGTCCCACTTCCTGGACACCATCCGCCGCCTGATGGGCTGACCGATGTCGGCGCGTATTCTGGTGGTGGACGACATCGAGGCGAACGTTCGCCTGCTGGAGGCCAAGCTCACCAACGAATACTACGAGGTCATGACCGCCTGCGACGGGCCGACGGCCCTCGCCATCGCTGCGTCGGAGAAGCCGGACATTATCCTGCTGGACGTGATGATGCCGGGCATGGACGGTTTCCAGGTCTGCCGCCGCCTCAAGGACGATCCGGAGACCCGGCACATCCCCGTCGTGCTGGTGACCGCCCTGGACGGCCGCGGCGATCGCGTGACCGGGCTGGAAGCCGGGGCCGATGAGTTCCTCACCAAGCCGATCGACGACGTCATGCTGTTCGCCCGGGTGCGGAGCTTGACCCGCCTGAAGATGGTGATCGACGAACTGCGCGAGCGCGAGGCGTCCGGCCGGCGCGTGGGCGTTATCGCCGGCGCCAGTTTGCGCCTGGGCGGGACCGGCGGCCGTGTCCTGATCGTTGACGACAACGAGCGCCAGGCCCGCAGGATTTCCCAGGAACTGGCCGTCGAGCACCGCCCGATCATCGAGTCCGAGGTCGAAAAGGCCATGCTGGCCGCGAAAGGCCCGGTCGACCTGGTCATCGTCAGCGCCGCGGCCAAGACCTTCGACGGCCTTCGCTTCGCCGCCCACCTGCGTTCCGTCGAGGCCACCCGCAACCTGCCGATCCTAGCCGTCGTGGACTTCGACGAGCGCGCGCGGCTGGTGAAGGCGCTGGAGATCGGCATCAACGACATCCTGCCGCGTCCCGTGGACCCGCAGGAGCTCGCGGCCCGCGCCCGCACCCAGATCCGCCGCAAGCGCTACACCGACTATCTGCGCGACAACCTCGACCACTCGCTGGAGCTGGCGGTCACCGACCAGCTCACCGGCCTGCACAACCGCCGCTACATGGCCGGCCAGCTCGACGCCTTGGTGCGCCGCGCGGCGGCCGGCGGCGACCCGGTGGCCGTCCTGGTCATCGACATCGACCACTTCAAGAAGATCAACGACGGCTTCGGGCATGCGGTGGGCGACGAGGTGCTGCGCGAGTTTGCGGTGCGCCTGGCGTCCAACGTTCGCGCCATCGACCTGCCGGTCCGCTTCGGCGGCGAGGAATTCGTTGTGGTCATGCCCGACACCGAACTCGACCACGCCCACCGGATCGCCGAGCGTATCCGCCTGCATGTGGCCGGATCGCCATTCCGGGTGCTGGGCGGCGAGGAGCTGCTGACCGTCACCATCTCGATCGGGGTGGCAGCCAGCATCGGCGAAAACGACGCCTCCGCGCCGCTGATCAAGCGGGCGGACGAAGCGATGTACGAGGCTAAGTCCAAGGGCCGCAACCGCGTGATCGCCCGAGCCGCCTAGGACCGATCGGCTTTCGACATCTTCATCAGTACGCCCAGCAGGTGAGCGTAGCCGCGTGCGTCGTCGATGGCGCGGTGGGTGTGCTTGTGGTTTCCCAGCCATTCGGGCGGGAACGACTTGGGCTTGCACGCCCAGGCGTCGCGCCCGGTCACCGCCGCGGCGAAGGAGTTGAGGCACAGGCCCGACCCATCGAACAGGCGGTCCTTCGCATAGTGGCCCTCGACCAGGCCCGACGGCGTGAACCGCCGCAGGTAGTAGTCGATCCACAGGCCGTCGAAGGCGAGCGGGAACGCCGTGAACACCCGACCAACTTCAAAGGTACGAATCCACGCCGCATAGTCCGCCATCACCTGTTCCGGCGGGCGCGGGTTGTGGGTGGCCGCCGCCCAGGCCTGGGGCTGGGTCTGGAACCAGGCGTGCGTCTCGGGATCGGGTTCGGCGCCGGGCAGGGCGGCCAGCACGGCCTCGAAGACGCCCTTCTCCTCGCCCTCAGCCGTCACGGCCACCGAGGCGAAGGAGAGCATCGAATTGCGCCCCGGCGCCGGTCCGTCGCACTCGATGTCGGTGACGATGTAGACCGCGTGGTCCATGGGACGCTGGGTGATCATTCAGGACTCCGATGGGGCAGGACCGAAACGAAAAACGCCCGGACTGAGCCGGGCGTTTTCCTGAAATCTCTGAGGCTTGCGAGACCTACTTGATCTTGCCTTCCTTGAACTCGACGTGCTTGCGCACGACCGGGTCGTACTTCTTCATGACCAGCTTATCGGTCTTGGTGCGGGCGTTCTTCTTGGTGACGTAGAAGTAGCCGGTGTCCGCCGAGGAATTCAGGCGGATCTTGATGGAGGCGGGCTTCGCCATGGCGTGTCCTTGGGCGGGGCCGGACGGACGAGCCGACGGCGGGTGTTCGAAGAGCCGCGGAAAATACGAATCCGCGAGCCAAAGTCAATGGCGGCGCGCGAATTGCCCTAGAGGTGCGCCGGCCGCATGGCCTTGTCCTTGTAGCGCAGGAAGGGTTTCGGCCGCGACGGGTCGTCCATCCGCGCCACCGCTTCCTTGAGCATCATGCGCGTGACGGTCGGCAAGGGCAGTGACTGGGCCTCGTCGAAGTCCACCCAGGCGATCTCCTCCAGCTCTCCGCAATCCGGTTGCCGGTCGAGGCTCATCAGCCGCTCGGCGTCGGCCAGCAGGAACCAGGTGTCGAAGCGCTTGCCGACGCTGGGCGGGGTGATGGCGCGCGCGATCACGTCCAGCGCATCGAGGTCGGCGAGGGCTCCCTGGGCCACGAAGGTCCGCCACGAGCCGGCGGCCGGGCGCGCGGGCCCGGGCTTGGCGAGCAGCAGGCCCGCTTCCTCCCAGGTCTCGCGGATCGCGGCGAGCGCCAGGGCGCGGCCACGGCCGGCCGGCAGGTAGGCGTCGAAGAGGGCGTCCACGTCAGGGCGAAGCTCGTTGGCCGCCGGGGCGCGATAGTCGCCGCGGTCGATCCGGCCGCCCGGGAACACCCAGCGGTCGGGCATGAAGCTGTGGCCGCCGTGGCGCTTGCCCATCAGGACGCGGGGCTTGGGGCCGTCGCGCCGGATGATCATCACGGTGGCGGCGTTCTTCGGACGCACCGCACGGGCGCCCGGCACACGCGGCGGGCCCTCGGGCTTGCGGAAGACGGACTCGGCTTCACTCATGAAACAACTGTATGACCGCCCGCCCGGCGCTGGAAAGGCTCACCTTGCGTAACCAGCCTAGCGCCGCGGCCCGCCCTTCTTGCCCGTGCGGATGTTCTTGGGCCGCCCCTGGGGCCCACGCTTGGGGCCTCTAAAGCCGCCGCCAGGGCCGCCCGGACCAGGGCGGCGATCGCCACGGGCGCGCATGCCCAGACGCGGAGAACGGGCATTCGGATCGGCGGCTGCCGGTTCGCTGATCATCTCGAACAGCAGCCCGCCGGTGACCGGCGTCGCCTCGACCAGCTTCACGCGGACCTCCATGCCCAGGGGCCAGCGGGCGCCGGTGCGCTCGCCAACCAGGGCGTGGGAGACGTCGTCGTGGACGAAATACTCGCCGCCCAGTTTCGAAACCGGGACCAAGCCGTCGGCGCCGGTCTCGGCCAGCCGTACGAAGAGGCCAAAAC
>JBOHKZ010000447.1:0-1561 GCA_050729355.1 Phenylobacterium sp.
TCCGTCGCGCCGGGGTAGACCGTGGACTCGTAGATCACCACGCCGCCCTTGGAGATCGCGCCGCCGACCGAGCGGCTGGCCGCCATCAGGGCGGAGAGGTCGGGCCGCTTGTCGGCGTCGATGGGGGTCGGCACCGTGACGATGAAGACGTTGCAGCCGCGCAGGTCGGCCGGATCGGCGGTGAGCCGCAGGTTCGTCGCCGCGACCAGCTCCTCGGTCGAGACCTCCAGGGTCCGGTCCTCGCCGGCCAGCAGCTCGTCCACCCGGCGCTCGCCGATGTCGAACCCGACCACCTCGTTCTCGCGCGCGAACGCCACCGCCAGCGGCAGCCCCACATAGCCCAGACCGATCACCGCGATCTTCGCCGGCGTCCGGGTGAAGGGGTTTTGCATCAGTCTCTCGCGGCGGTGGTTGTCGCGGGCTGACTAGCACGGTTTGGAGCCAATGCGGCTAGGGCGGCGACCGCTGCGGCATGGGCCAGCGCGCCCAGCCCGGCGGCAGCTCGCTCGCGCCGTGCCGCGCCTCGATGTCCTTCTGCAGGGCGCGCGCCGCCATCAGGTGTCCGGGAAACAGCGTGTCCATAGCCCACCCGAGCAACGGAACCTCCGACATGGCGCTGTCGGCGATGAGGTAGGCCGCCATCCGCGCCACCGTGGTCCCCTTCGCGCCGGCGCCTACGGCCTCGTAGATCAGGAGCCCGCCGGCCCCGACGCTGTAGAGCAGGTTCGCGCCCGGGACCCAGGCCAGCACCCCGTCGAGGCCCACCCCGACCGGGCCGACGCTCACCAGCTTGTCGGAGAGGCGCTTGATCCGCTCGGCCGAGCGCCAGGCGCGATGCGCACGTTCACGGGTGACATCCATGCGGGCCCGAACGCGCGAAGCTTCGCGATGGCTCCCTGACTTGGCGAACCCAGGCTCGTTTACTTGATTCTAGGATATCGTGTGCGTAGATGGCCCATGGCCGAGATCGCTGCTGAATCAATGCCTAGCGCTAGCAAGCGACTGGACGACACCACTCGGCCGGACTCCCTGTCCACCAAGTTTCGTCAGCGTCGGGACGTGCGTCTGCGCGACCTGATTTCGCAGCTCGCCATGGACAGGACCCCGGTCCGCATCCTGGATCTCGGCGGCACCGTCGAATACTGGCACCGGGTCGGCATCGAGTTCCTGCGCAACGCCTCGGTCCACGTCACGGTCCTCAACTACGTGGCCTCTGAAGCCCAACGGGGCGACGCCAGCGACCAGACCATGTTCGCGACGGCGGTTGGCGACGCCTGCGACCTGGCTCAGTTCGCCGACGGATCCTTCGACCTCGTCCACTCGAACTCCGTGGTCGAGCATGTCGGCAACTGGTCACGCATGAAGAGCTTTGCGGCCGAGACCCGCCGGGTCGGGCGCAGCTACTACGTCCAGACCCCGTATTTCTGGTTCCCGATCGATCCGCACTACTACGGGGCGCCGATGATCCACTGGATGCCCCGGCCGTGGCAGGCGCGCATCCTCAAGGCCTTTCCGGTCGCCCATTGCGGTCGGAGCACCAGCCTGGACAACTCCTACGACA
>JBOHKZ010000448.1:0-2793 GCA_050729355.1 Phenylobacterium sp.
GCCGGGAATTCCCGGCCCTTTTTCGTCGCCTTCGCCGCCGAAAAGTCTAGGATATACTGAGACTTCTACGATAATCGAACTATCCCGCCGAGGGGAATTCGCCTGCCAGGGGAAACGTTTCTCGCCCCGGGTGAATCGCATAGCTTAGGCATAACAAAATCTTTACATCCCCTAACAGTGCCGCTTGGGATTGGCCCAGGGGGACGGATTGTCGCCGCGAACTTGGCGCGCAAACCGAGGGGGATTGTCTATGCGTATGATATTGGCAGCGGCGGCAATGGCCGTTGCGGTTGGCGCGGCCGGCGCGGCGAGCGCCACCACCTTTACGGGCACCTACACGCCGGACGTTTATGAGGGCAACGACAACGGCCTGCACATCGAGTGGCAGGACAGCCAGCCGGTCGGCCAAGGCTTCTCGTTCAACCTGACCAGCAACGGTCAACAGGCGATCGTGAACCTCTTCTCGATCTACACGACCGAAAATGACATCGACAACGACGACGACGACCACCGGTCGATCTCCGTCCTGTTCCACTTCACCGCTCCGGGCGTCCAGAACGGCACCGTCGAGGGTGACACCTTCGCGATCAGCGCCGGCATCGATCGCGGCCACGTCACGTGGGACACCACCCCGGTTAACGTCAACTTCGGCAGCCTGGGTACGATCAACATCAAGCTCAACGACACCGACTTCTCGCAGGGCGACAGCAACGACCTGGGCAACAGCAAAGCTCAGATCACCGGCACCTTCACGCTCAGCAACGTCGTTGCTGGCGCCGGCGCCGTGCCGGAACCGGCGACCTGGGGCATGATGATCATGGGCTTCGGCATGGCCGGCGCGACCATGCGTCGTCGCCGCTCCGCGGCCGTCGCCGCCTAACGAACCACCACCAGCCCACTACAGTCTGGGGAAGAGGCCGGGTTCGCCCGGCCTTTTCTTTTTGTGCGCCGGTCAGGCCGTGACGTAGACGCAGAGTTTGTTGCCGGCCGCGTCGCGGACATAGGCGCCGAAGAAGCCGCTGGTCGCCTCGGGCGGCCGAAAGCCCGGCGCGCCTTCATCGACCCCACCGTTGGCGAGCGCCGCCGCATAGGCCGCCCGCACGTCGTCCTGGGTCTCGGCCTTGAAGCCCACCATGGCCCCGTTGCCGCCCCGCGCGGCCTGGCCGTCGAAGGGTTTGCACAGACCCACGCCCGGGGCGTCGCCCTTGCCGTAGAACGCCCAGCCGTCCTCGACGGGGCCACGTGCATAGCCGATAGCGCCCAGCACCGCGTCGTAGAACGCCACGGCCGTCGCCTCGTCGTTGTAGCCGATTGTGATGTAGCCGATGGTCATCGGACCTTCTCCCTCGTCGATGGCTGGACACCTTAGCTCAACGCGTGAACGAAGCAAGAACGTCGCCACTGCGCGACCGCCCTTCACAGAACCGGCGAACGTCGTAAGGTGGCGTCAGACGCCAGTTTTCTTCGGAGGTCCGAGATGAGCGGTAGTCAGTCCCCGCAAGATCCGCAGCTTGTCGCGCACGAGCGCACCTACAAGGTTTTCAACGTCTTGTTGCGATGGTGCATGGTGCTGCTGGCCAGCTCGATCACCGGCCTGACGCTGTCGTTCGCCACGTCCGCGGGGATGCTGGGCGGAGCCGTGGTCGGGCTGCTCATCCTGGGCCTCGGCTACGTGTTCCTCGTGAAGCACGAGGAACACCAGCCGCTCGATCCCTGGGCGGAAGGCCGCTAGGCCGCGACCAGGGCCTTCTCGAGGTTCAGCGCCACCTTGTCGATGAAGCCCTCGGTGGTCAGCCAGCCCTGGGTGTCGCCGACCAGCAGCGCCAGGTCCTTGGTCATCGATCCGGACTCGACGGTCGAGACGCACACCTTCTCCAGCGTGTCGGCGAAATGCGCGAGCGGCGGATTGTTGTCCAGCTCTGCGCGGTGCTTTAGGCCCTGGGTCCAGGCGAAGATCGAGGCGATGGAGTTGGTCGAGGTGGCCTCGCCCTTCTGATGCTGGCGATAGTGGCGGGTGACGGTGCCGTGGGCGGCCTCAGCCTCCATGGTCTTGCCGTCCGGGGTGATCAGCACGGAGGTCATCAGGCCGAGCGAGCCGAAGCCCTGGGCCACCGTGTCCGACTGCACGTCGCCGTCGTAGTTCTTGCAGGCCCAGACGTAGCCGCCGGACCACTTCATGGCGGCGGCCACCATGTCGTCGATCAGCCGGTGCTCGTAGGTCAGGCCGGCTTCCTTGAACGTCGCGGCGTACTCGCTGTCGTAGACCTCCTGGAAGATGTCCTTGAAGCGCCCGTCGTAGGCCTTGAGGATCGTGTTCTTCGTGGAGAGGTAGAGCGGATACTTGCGGGCCAGCGCATAGGCGAAGCTGGCGTGGGCGAAGTCGCGGATCGAATCGTCGAGGTTGTACATGGCCATCGCCACGCCGGCGGCGGGGTACTTGAAGACCTCGTGCTCGATCGTCTCGCCGTTGTCGCCCTTCCAGGTGATGGTCATCGTCCCGGGGCCGGGCACCTTGAAGTCGGTGGCGCGGTATTGGTCGCCGAACGCGTGGCGGCCGATGATGATCGGCTGGGTCCAGCCCGGCACCAGGCGCGGGACGTTCTTGCAGATGATCGGCTCGCGGAAGACGACGCCGCCCAGGATGTTGCGGATCGTGCCGTTCGGCGACTTCCACATTTCCTTCAGGTTGAATTCCTTCACGCGCGCCTCGTCGGGCGTGATCGTCGCGCATTTGACGCCGACGCCGACCTTCTTGATCGCCTCGGCCGCCTCGACGGTCACCTTGTCGTTGGT
>JBOHKZ010000449.1:0-19996 GCA_050729355.1 Phenylobacterium sp.
CGATCAGGTCGCTCTCGCTCAGCGGCTCGGTCATGAAAGCCCGCAGCCGTCCGGCCTGTTTCAGGGTGACGAAGCCCTGCAGGGTTGACCAGCCGGTGATCACCCGCCGCTTGACGGCGACGTCGCCGACGGTCGGATCGACCGCAGCCACGGCCTGATAGAGCAGGGCCCAGGCCTCGCCCGCCGGCTCGGTCAGGCTGGCCGGCGCGTCGGGGCCCAGGATGTCGCTGTCGAACATCAGCCGGAACAGGCCGGGTCGCTCGAACGCCAGACCCAGGTAGACCCGCGCAGTTTGCCTCAGTGCGGCGCGCGGCGTGGGCCCGGCGGCGATTGCCCGCGCGTAGGCCGTGGTCAGGTCCTCGAAGCCCTGGGCCGCCACTTCCGCAAGCAACGCCCGGCGGTCGGCGAAATGACGGTAGGGCGCGGCGCGCGACACCCCCAGCGTCTGGGCGATCTCCCGCAGGGACACGGCGTCGGGGCCCGCCGCCGCAATGGCGTCGCGCGCCGCCTGCACCAGGGCGGCGCGAAGGTCTCCGTGATGATAGCCGCGGCGCGAATCCATTGCGAATGTTGACACAGCTCACATCGGGGCGCAAATGTGAGCGGCGCTAACATTAGAGGTTCCGATGCGGATATCGATCTTGCTGCTGGCGGCGGTGTTCGGGCTGCTGGCCAACACAGCGGCGGCGCAGACCGTGGGCTTCCAGGCGCTGTCGGTTCCGGTCGCAGGCGACAAGCCGCTGCAGATCGGCGTCTGGTATCCGAGCCAGGCGCCCGAGGCGCCGGTTCGGCTCGGCCTCGACTCCCAGACCGTCGCGGTCGGCGGCGCGATCTCGGGCAAGCGACACCTGCTGGTCGTCATGTCCCACGGTACGGGCGGCTGGTACGGCAGCCATGACGACACCGCGCGCGCCCTCGCCCGCGCCGGCTTCGTGGTCGCCGCCGTCTCGCACACCGGCGACACCTTCGACGACAACAGCCGCGCGACCCGCATGGCCGAGCGGCCGCGGCAACTCAGCGAAGTTATCGACTACATGACCCGCGACTGGCCCGGCCGCGATGCGGTCGACCCGCGCAGGATCGGGGCGTTCGGGTTCTCTTCAGGCGGCTTCACGACCCTGGTGGCCGTCGGCGGCGAACCTGACCTGGCCCTGATCGGTCCGCACTGCGCGGAACACCCGGCCTATTACGATTGCAACCTGGTGCGGAAGAGCGGCGCCGCGGCGCCGGAGGGCCCCTGGGTCCACGATCCGCGCATCCGCGCCGCGGTGGTCGCCGCCCCGGCCCTCGGCTTCACCTTCGCGCCCAGGGGGCTGGCCAAGGTGAGGGTTCCCATCCAGCTTTGGCGGGCGGAGCAGGACAGCGTCCTGCCGCATCCGCTCTACGCCGAGGCGGTGCGCGGGTTGCTGCCGCGCGCGCCCGACTACCGCGTCGTCAGCGGCGCGGACCACTTTGATTTCCTGGCGCCGTGCGGACCCGGCCTGGCCAAGGCCGCGCCCGCCATCTGTGGCGGGAAGGGCTTCGACCGGGCGGCGTTCCACGCCGGCTTCAACGCCGACGTGGTCGCCTTCTTCGAGCGGAAGCTGCGCTAGTTAGCGCGGCTGCATGCGGATGGCGCCGTCCAGGCGGACGTCCTCACCGTTGAAGTAGCCGTTGGTGATCATGGTCAGGGCGAGCTGGGCGTACTCCTCGGCGTTGCCGAGGCGCTTGGGGAACGGCACCGAGGCGGCGAGGCCGGCCTTCACCGCTTCCGGCGCGAACTGCATCAGCGGCGTGTTGAAGATGCCCGGCAGGATGGTGTTCACCCGGATGCCGTCGCCGGCCAGGTCGCGGGCGATCGGGAGCGTCATGCCGACCACGCCGCCCTTGGACGCCGAATAGGCCGCCTGGCCCATCTGGCCGTCTTCCGCCGCCACCGAGGCGGTGTTGACGATGGCGCCGCGCTCGCCGTCGATCGGCTCCAGGTCCAGCATGCCCTTCGCCGACTTGGCGATGCAGCGGAAGGTGCCGACGAGGTTGATCTGGATGATCAGGTTGAAGGCGTCGAGCGGGAAGTGCTTGGTCTCGCCGGTGGTCTTGTCGCGGCTGGCCGTCTTGGCGGCGTTGCCGGTGCCGGCGCAGTTGACCAGGATGCGCTCCTGGCCATGCGCGGCGCGGGCCTTGGCGAAGCCGGCGTCGACGTCTTCTTCCGAGGTGACGTTGACCTTGCAGAAGACGCCGCCGACGTCTTTTGCGACCGCTTCGCCCTTGGCTTCGTTCATGTCGAAGATGGCGACCTTGACGCCCTGGGCGGCCAGGGCGCGCACGGTGGCTTCACCGAGGCCGGAGGCTCCGCCCGTGACCACTGCGGCGATGGATGAGTTGAGTTGCATGGACGTGTCGCTCCCGATCCCGTTAGCTGCCCGACGGCAAGTTGAATTCAAGTCAGCCGAGGCTTTAGCCCGATGAGCGGCCACGAAAAAGCGTCACCCCACGTCAACGCCGAGTTCGACCCCAAGACTCCGCTGGAACCCGGTCGCGCGCTGGTCCCGTCGGTCATGCGGGTGAACGAGCGCCGGGTGGCCCGTGGCTTCTGGCCGAAGATCCGCAAAGTGGTCTCCAAGGTGCCCTTCGCTTCCGAGGCGCTGGCCGTCTGGTACTGCGCCCGCGACGACCAGACACCGATGGCGGCCAAGGGAATGATGTTTGCGGCCCTGGCCTATTTCGTCCTGCCGACAGACGCCGTGCCCGATTTCATCGCGGGCCTTGGCTACACCGACGACGCGGCCGTCTTCACCGCGCTCCTGGCCATCGTCGGGCGCCACCTGAAGCCGCGCCACCGCGAAGCCGCGAAACAGGCCGTCGAGCGACTGCGCAGCGACGAGGACTAAGCCGTCCCGAGGGGATGGCGCGCGGCCTGCTGCTCGCGCCAGGTGATGAACAGGGTCGAGAGCACCACGACGCCCGCGCCGATCAGCGTCCAGGTCCCGGGTACTTCGTGGAACAGGAAGAAGCCGGCGGCGGCGGTGAATACCAGCCGGGTATAGTCGACGGGCGCCATGGCCGCGGCGTCGCCAATCTGCATGCCCTTGATGTAGAGCCCCTGGGTCGCCGTCCCCATGGCGCCCATCAAGCACAGCAGGGCCAGGTCCTTGGGCTCCGGCCAGCGCCAGACGAAGAGCGCGCCGGGGATCGAGAAGATCAAGCCCAGGGTCACCGCCCAGGTCAGCAGCACGGTCGGCGAGTGGTCCCGCGTCATCACCTTCATTCCGGTGACGGTGAGCGCGAAGAGGAACGAGGACGCCAGCATGGCCAGCGCCGGCAGGCCGATGGCGAACCCGCCCGCCGAGCCCGGCCGCACCATCAGGAGGACGCCCGCGAACCCCGCCAGCGCCGCGGCGATCCTCAAGGGGCCGATCTTCTCGCGCACCACGAAGGCGGCCAGCGGCACCAGCCAGAGCGTGCGGGTGAACGACAGCGCATTGGCGTCGGCCAGCGGCATCTTCTGGAAGGCGTAGAACGACAGGATCAGCCCGATGGTCCCGGCGCTCGACCGGAAGAACAAGATCCCCGGCCGGGTCGTCGCGAACGCCGCCCGGCCTCGCCGGAAGATCACCGGCAGCATGATCACGAAACCGGCGAGCTGCCGGTAGAAGGTCTGCAGGGCGGCCGGGTAGTCGTCGCCCAGGAACTTCACCAGGGTCATCATCACGGTGAAGCAGAGGGCCGAGGCGAGCATCCAGATCGCGCCGCGCACATTGGGCGCCAAGCCCGGCTCGCGGTGGGCGATGTCGACGAGCTCGACCGGCTCCTCCGACATCAGTCGGTCGATGCGGCGTTGAACTCGGGGAACAGGGCGGCGAACGGCGACGGGCCGGTCTGGTCCCAGCTATGGCGGCTGCCGACCGTGATGCCGCCATCCACCACGATGTGAGTGCCGGTGACGAATTCGGAATCGGCGGAGGCCAGGTAGAGCGCCGCCCGCGCGATGTCCTCGGGGACGCCGGCCTTGGGGATCGGCTGCACGCTGGCGCCATGCTCGGCGACGCGGGCGGCCATCTGGTCGGCCACTTCGCGCGGCAGCCCCAGCGAGGCGCCGAAGATCGAGGTGGCGATCAGGCCGGGACAGATGGCGTTGACGCGGATCTTCTGCGGCGAGAGCTGGGCGGCCGCCACCCGGCTCATGTGGATCACCGAGGCCTTGGCCGACGAATAGGCGATCGGCCCCCAGCCCGCCTGCAGGCCGGCGATGGAGGCGGTGTTGATGATCGATCCGCCGCCGCGCGCCACCATCAGTGGGGCGGCGTACTTCATGCCGAGCGCCGGCCCGCGGACCAGCACGTCGAAGATCCAGGACCACTTCTCGGCGTCGATCTCGGCGATCGAGCGCATGCCGTCGGAGATGCCGGCGTTGTTGAAAAGGATGTCCAGCCCGCCGAATTCCGAGGCCGCCAGGCCCACGGCGGCGGCGATGTCAGCGTCCGAGGTCACGTCGCAGCGGGCGTAGCGTAGCTTGTCGCCGAACCGCTTCTCCAGCATGCGGCCCTTCTCGTCCTGGATGTCGGCGGCGACTACGCGCGCGCCCTCGGCGATGAACAGCTCGACCGTTCCCAGCCCGATCCCCGACGCGCCGCCGGTGATGACCGCGACCTTACCTTCCAGACGACCCGCCATGACGGCCTCCCCGATTGTTATCGTCGATCAGTAGGGCGCGGGCGAAGGCCCGGCAATCGTCCAATCGGGGGAGGCGCGCAGGAACGGCGGCGCAGCGCCGACCGTTCTTCCCATCGCGGTGCGGGTTGCAGGGAGAGCGTGCGTGCCTGACGACCTGGCCCCGGCCTATCCGAAGAATATCCTGGACGTGGATAGCCAAGGCGTCCTCGGCCGTCCGCTGAACCGCCTGGACGGACCGCTCAAGGTCACCGGTCGGGCGAAATACGCCTACGAGCACGCCGGCCATGGACAGGCGGCCTACGGAGTCATTGTCGGCGCCGGGATCGCCAACGGCCGGGTGGCGGCCATCGATGCGACCGAGGCCTCTCGCCTGCCCGGGGTGCTGCTGGTGATGACCCACCAGAACGCGGGCAAGCAGGGCGCCTACGTCACCAGCGACAAGGTCGCCGAGAACGGCGGCATCGGCTACGGCGTGGCCAAGCCGTTCCTGGCGGATGACCACGTGCGCTATCACGGCGAGCCGGTGGCGGTCGTGGTCGCCGAGAGCTTCGAGCAGGCGCGCGACGCCGCCGCCCGGGTCCGGATCAGCTACCGGGCGGGGCCTGCGCCCAGGGCGCGGGTGAAGCGCGAGGCGCCGCACGCCTATGCGCCCAAGGACGTGCGCGGCTTCCTGCCCACCGACTCGGCCGTGGGCGATTTCGACGCCGCCTTCAAGGCCGCGCCCGTGAAGGTCGACGCAACCTACGAGACCCCCTTTCAGCACCATCACGCCATGGAGCCACACGCGACGCTGGCCCGCTGGGATGGCGACGCCCTGACGCTGCAGGTGTCCGCACAGTTGCCGATGTCCTGCCGGCGGATGATCGCCACCACTCTGCAGGTCCCGCAGGAGAAGGTGCGCATCCTCTGCAAGTTCGTGGGCGGGGGCTTCGGCGGCAAGCTGGCGACCGAGGCCGACGCGGTGCTGGCGGCGCTCGCGGCGCGCCAGCTCGGCCGGCCGGTGAAGATCGCCTTCACCCGCCCGCAGACAGTGGTGAACGCCACCCATCGCACCGAGTCGATCCAGCATGTCCGGCTGGGCGCGAAGGCCGACGGAACGCTGGTCGCGCTCGGCCACGACGTGCTGGAGCACACCTCGACCTTCGACGAGTTCACCGAGCAGACGGTGGCCTTCTCCCGCAACCTCTACGCCGCGCCGAACCGGCTGACCCGCCACCGCCTGGTGCGGCTCGACCTGCCCCAGCCCGGCGACATGCGCGCGCCCGGCGAGGGCATCGGCATGCTGGCGTTCGAACAGGCGATGGATGAGCTGGCCTACGCCGCCGGGATCGACCCCATCGAGTTGCGCGTGCGCAACGAACCAAAGGTCGGCCCGGAGTCTGGCAAGCCGTTCTCCTCGCGACACCTGGTGGAATGCTACCGCGAGGGCGCCCGACGCTTCGACTGGGGACGCCGGCGGACCCGGCCGGGCGTGGTCCGCGACGGGCGGTGGCTGGTCGGCTACGGCATGTCGGCGATGATCCGCAACAACGCCGCCTCGCCGTCCCAGGCGCGGGTCAAGCTTGCGCCGGACGGCCGGGTGACGGTCCAGACCGCGATGACCGACATCGGCACCGGGACCTACACCATCCTGGCGCAGATCGCCGCCGAGGCCCTCGGCGTTCCGGTGAGCGCGGTGACGGTGGAGATCGGCGACACCGACCTGCCGCCGGCCTTCGGCTCCGGCGGCTCGCGCGGGGCGAACAGTTCCGGCAGCGCGGTCTATGAAGCCTGCGTCGCGCTGCGGGCGCGGATCGCCCAGGTCGCCGGCCTGAACGACCCGTCGCGGCTGGCCATCAAGGACGGACTGGTGTCATGGGGCTCCGAACGGCTGTCGCTTCCCGACTTCATGCAGGCCCGCGCCCCGCAGGGAGTGGAGGCGCAGGGCGACTTCAAGCCGGGCCCAGGGCTGCAGGACTACGCGCAACAGGCCTACGGGGCGTGCTTCGCCGAGGTCGGCGTGGACATCGATTCCGGCGAGCCGCGGCTGCGCCAGATGCTGGGGGTGTTCGCCGCCGGCCGCATCCTCAACGCCAAGACCGCACGCTCCCAGGCGATCGGCGGTCTGATCTGGGGCCTCGGCGGGGCGCTCCTCGAGGAAGGCCTCGTCGACGAGCGCTACGCCCGGTTCGTGAATAACGACCTGGCCGGCTACCACGTGGCCGCGCACGCCGACGCCGCCCCGGTAGACGCCGTCTTCCTGCCGGAGCTCGACGACAAGTCGAGCCCGCTGAAGTCCAAGGGCATCGGCGAACTCGGCATCTGCGGCTCGGGCGCCGCCATCGCCAACGCCGTCTACAATGCCTGCGGCGTCCGCGTGCGCAGCTACCCGATCACGCTCGACAAACTGATCCTCGACCCGGCGTTTCCAAAGCCGGACTGACGCCTCTCAGGTCCGAAAAACCCCAAGCTTGTCATCCCGGGCGCAGCGAAGCGGAGACCCGGGACCCAGGGCAACTGCGGTGCGCCTGCCCCTGGGTCCCGGCTCGGCCTTGCAGGCCGTCCGGGATGACAATGATTGCGCAGGAGCTCCCGATAATCCGACGCTCAGTCCTCAATCGATGGTGATGACCACCTTGCCCATGGCCTGGCGGCTGGCGAGGTGCTTGATCGCCTCGGCGCCCTTGGCCAGCGGGAAGCGGCCGGAGACGTGCGGCTTGATCTTGCCGGCGGCGTAGAGCTTGAGCAGATCGGCGACGTTCGCCTGGTGGCGCTCCGGGTTCTTGGCGACCCAGCCGCCCCAGAACACGCCGACGATGTCGCAACCCTTCAGCAGCGCCAGGTTCAGCGGGATCTTCGGAATCTCCCCGGCGGCGAAGCCGACCACCAGATACTTTCCCTCCCAGGCGATGGAGCGCAGCGCCGGCTCGGCATAGGCGTCGCCGATCGGGTCATAGATCACATGGGCGCCCTCTGGACCGGTCGCCTCCTTGAAGAGGCCCGCCAGCGCCTTCTGGCCGTCGCGGTCGAAGGGGCCTTTCGGATAGACGACGCCGGAGTCGGCGCCATGGGCGATGCAGAGGTCGACCTTCTCCTGGCTGGAGGCCGCAGCGACCACGCGCGCGCCCATCTGCTTGCCGAGCTCGACCGCGGCCAGGCCCACGCCGCCGGCGGCGCCCAGCACCAGCAGGGTCTGGCCGGGCTGCAGGTTCGCCCGATCCTTCAGGGCGTGATGGCTGGTGCCGTAGGTCATGATGAAGGCCGCGGCGTCGTCGAAGGGCATGGCGTCGGGGATCTTCACCAGCCGATGGGCCTCCAGCGCCAGTTCCTCGGCCATGCCGCCCCAGCCGGTGTTGCCCAGCACCCGGTCGCCCGGCTTGATGTGCGTGACGCCCTCGCCCACCGACTTCACGACGCCCGCGACTTCGCCGCCGGGCGCGAACGGCCGGGCCGGCTTGAACTGGTACTTGTCCTCGATGATCAGCACGTCCGGAAAGTTGACGCCCACCGCCTTGACGGAGACCACTGCGAAGCCCGGCTTGGCCTCGGGCGAGGGCACCTCTTCCAGCACCAGGGTGTCGGGGCCGCCCACGGCCTTGCTCAAGAGCGCTTTCATCGTCCGTCTCCCTGGTGGTCTTCGAGTTGGCCGGACGCTAGCCCAGCGGCTTCGGCGGCGGAAGGCGCAAACCGAACGGACGTTTGAAATCCGTCAGAACCGCCGCGCGATCCCGGCGTAGATCTCGACATCCGGCGTCGTGCGGTTGAGGCCTAGGTTCACGCCGGCGTCGAGCTGGGCGTTGTCGCCCACCATCCGCGCGGCCGTGAAGTCCACGCTCGCCTGATAGGTCCGGTCGGCGGGATCGTCGTCGACCATCCCCCAGACCTCTGCGCCCAGCGTCGTCGGGCCGAAACTGTGGCTGATCCCGGCGGCGGCGGTCCAGGCCAGGTGGGTTCCGTGGCCATCGCTGTCGCGCACCAGGTCGAGCTCGGGCGTGACGTCGACGTCCGTGTCAGCCGACAGCGCCGAGGCGATGGGCAGCCGCAGCCCGCCGGTCCAGCCGCCCGCGCCCTGGCCGTTGGTCGCCGTGGGCGCCGTGACGAACGCTTGCGCGGAGACCGCAAGGCCATCGGCGTCGGGATCGGTCAATGCGGCCTTGACGTCGAATACGGCGTCGCCGACCCCGGTGCGGGACGGCTCGCCGCGCTCATGATCGATGGAGAGGGGCGTCCAATCGGCGCCGATTTCGACCCGCCGCGAGACGCCGAGCCGAAGCTCCGTCGCGCCCAGCGTGTAGGTGTCGGCATGCGCCGCGCCGCGGACAAAGACGGCGTCGGCCAGCCCGGTCTCGATCATCAGGTGGCCCTTGTCGACGATGCAGGGCGGCGTCGCCTTGCCCGGACGCTCGGCGCAGAAGTCGCGCAGGGCCTGGGCGTGGGCGGAACCCGCGAGGAGCGCGGCGGCGAGGCTCAGGAGCAGGATACGCATGGGTCCCTCGATTGGCCGCTGAGCCGCCGGCAGCGTCAAGCCGTCGCCCCCCATTTGGCCGAACGCGCCGGTTCGCCTATATTCGCCGCTCTCCAAAAGGAAATCCCAGCCTTGGGCGTGACCCTCGACCTTTCGCGTGCGTCTGCCACGCCCGCCGCGCCGGTGATGCGCAACCTCTCCGGGATGACGCGCGCCGAGCTGGCCGCCGCCCTGATCGAGGCCGAGGTCGTGCGCCCGGAAAAGGCGAAGATGCGCGCCACCCAGCTCTGGCGCTGGATCCACCACTACGGGGTCACCGATTTCGGCGCGATGAGCGACGTGGCCAAGGAGATGCGCGCCGCGCTCGCCGAACGGTTCACCGTCGCGCGGCCTGAAATCGTCGAGCGCCAGGTCTCCAAGGACGGCACGCGCAAGTGGCTGATCCGCACGGCGCCGGGCATCGAGGTCGAGACCGTCTACATCCCCGATGTCGGCCGGGCCGGCGCGCTTTGCGTCTCCAGCCAGGTCGGCTGCACGCTCAACTGCACCTTCTGCCACACCGGCACCCAGGCGCTGGTCCGCAACCTGACCGCCGCCGAGATCGTGGCCCAGGTGCAGGTCGCCCGCGACGACCTCGGCGAATGGCCGAGCCCCAAGGAGGACCGCCGGCTCTCCAACATCGTCTTCATGGGCATGGGCGAGCCGCTCTACAATCTGGACAACGTCGCGGCCGCCATCGACATCATCGCCGACAACGAGGGCATCGCCATCTCGCGCCGGCGGATCACCGTCTCGACCTCCGGCGTGGTTCCCGAGCTGCAGGGGCTCGGCGAGCGCACCCAGGCCATGCTGGCCATTTCGCTGCACGCCACCAACGACGAGCTTCGCGAGAAGCTGGTGCCGCTGAACAAGAAGTACCCGCTGGCCGAGCTGATGGCCGGCATCCGCGCCTATCCGGGCCTCTCCAACGCCAAGCGCGTGACCTTCGAAGACGTCATGCTGAAGGGCGTCAACGACAGCCCGGCCGAGGCCAAGGCGCTGGTCCAGCTGCTGAAGGGCATCCCGGCGAAGATCAACCTGATCCCGTTCAATCCCTGGCCCGGCACGGACTACGAGTGCTCGTCCTGGTCGACCATCGAGACCTTCGCCGCGATCCTCAACCGCGGCGGCTACGCCTCGCCGATCCGCACGCCCAGGGGCCGTGACATCCTCGCCGCCTGCGGCCAGCTGAAGAGCGAAAGCGAGAAGGTCCGCGCCAGCGCCCGCCGCAAACTCGCGGTCGAGCCCGAGGCGCCGCACTAAATCAAGCTCGTCATCCCCCGGCTTGTCCGGGGGACCCATAAACGCGGAACAGCTCAGGCTAATCCCCGGAGGCGGAGATCATGGGTGGCCCTGACACGCCGGGCCATGACGATTGAAATGTGGGTCTTTCCCGAACGCGGGGCCGTCGTGCTATCGAGAGCGCCGCAGCGGGGAGCGCGTCCATGCCCAATCCAATCCAGTCGCCGGAGATCCAGGCCTTCGCCACCGGCTTTCCGATCACGCTGATGCACTTCGGCGTCACGGTGGCGATCCTGTTCGCCGCGGCGGCCGTCTACGTTGTCCTGACTCCGCACAAGGAAATCACCTTGATCCGCGAGGGCAATGCGGCCGCGGCCGTGTCGCTGGGCGGCGTTCTGGTGGGCCTCGCCCTTCCGCTGGCCGTCTCGCTGAAGGCCTCGACCACCCTGATCGAGCTCGCGCTCTGGGGCGCGGCGACCGTGCTGGTGCAACTCCTCATCTTCCGGCTGGTCGATCTCATGCTGCGCGGCCTGCCCAAGCGCATCCAGGACGGCGAGATGGCGGCGGCGGCGATGCTGGTGGGCGCCAAGCTCTCCACCGCCGTCATACTGGCGGCGGCGGTGTCGGGCTAAACACGTCGGTCCATGCACTTCCCCAGGCTTCCCGACTGGCTGATCTACGCCGCCGTGGTGGCGGCGCTGCTGTTCGCCGCGATCGGACGGCAGGAGCGTATCGACGCGCCCGCCGCGCCGCCGCCGGCGCCGGAACTGGAGGGCGCCGCGCTGGGTCCGGCCTCGCCCTTCGATCCCGCGGTCGTGGTGGAGGTCTCCGACAAGGTTGAGCCCGGCGCCGGCACCGCATTCTCGGTGGCCGACACCGGGTCGTGGGTGACGGCGCGCCACGTGGTGGACGGCTGCGCCCAGGCGGCGATCGTGGTGGCGCCCGGCCGAGGCGTAGCGGCCCACGTCCGCATCGACCCGAACAGCGAGACGGCGATCCTCACCACCGATGGCGGCGCTCCGGCCCTTCCGCTGGCGCTCAGCACCAGCCTGCACCGCGGCGAGCGAGCCTTTCATCCCGGCTTTCCGCAGGGCCGGCCGGGTGAGGCGAGCTCGCGCCTGATCGGCCGCGAGAACCTGGTGGTGCATGGGCGCGGCGCGCGCACGGAGTCGGTTCTGGTCTGGGCCGAGACGGGGCGCACGGACGGGCTGAAGGGCACGTTGGGCGGCCTTTCCGGCGCGCCCGCGCTGGACGCCGAGGGCCGGGTGATCGGCGTCACCATCGCCGAATCCCCGCGCCGCGGCCGCATCTACACCACGTCGCCCGAGATCACCGCGCGCACACTGGGCTCCGGTCTGAAAACCGCGGCGGTCGCTCAGGGCGGGCCGATCACCGCGGAGAACTACGGCCGCGTCGCCGACGACCTGCGCCGGTCGCTGCGGGTCGCCCAGGTGGTCTGCCTGACGACCTAGGCGGTCCGGACGGCCGCGACAGCATCTCTCCGCGATTGCAGGCGGGCGAGCAGAAGGACCAGCAGGATCGGCGGAATGGCCGTGAGCCCGGTGGCGATCCAGGCCGTGGCGTAGGCGCCCATAAGCCCCTGTGTCTGCGCCATGCCGTCCACGGCCGCGCCCGAGAAGCCCTTCAGGAACTTGCCCAGGAAGGCGTAGGTCGATGAGAGGAGGGCGTACTGGGTCGCCGTGTAGCCCAGGCCCGTAAGGCTCGACATATAGGCCACCAGCGCGACGCCCGCGAAGGCCTGGGCGAAGTTGTCGAGCGCCATCACTGCGGTGAACAAACCTATGTCGTGGTTGATGGTCAGCAGCGCGAAGGCGGCCGTGCCGAAGCCCTGCAGCACCGAGCCGACGATCAGCGTCGGAAAGAGGCCGAAGCGGACCGCGAACAGCCCCGAGACCGCGATGCCCGCGAAGGCGCCTGGCAGGCCGGTGGCGGCGCGGACCACCGCCACCACGTCCTTGGTCAGGCCGAGGTCGTGGTAGTAGGGATTGTACATCGGGCCCATCAGGAAGTCGGGCAACCGGTAGGCCGCGATCGCCGCCAGCATCAGCAGGCCGAGCGCCTTGTGGGTGGCGAAGAAGTCGACGAACGGCCCGACCACCGCGTCGAAGAAGCCGCGCGGCGTCCAGAGCGGGGCCTTGTCGTGCATGACGGCGTCGGCGCGCGCGGGTTCGAAGGCGAACATGCTGGCCGCCACGCCGATCCCCATCAGCACCGCCATCGCTACGTAGGAGAGCGGCCAGCCGAAATGCGCCGCGCCCGCGATAATCGCTGCGTCGGCGACCAGGATGGCGACGCGGTAGCCGAGCTGGGCGGCCGACGAGAGCAGGCCCATCTCGTCGGCGTCGTCGGCCGCCTCGATGCGCCAGGCGTCGATGACGATGTCCTGGGTGGCCGAGGCGAAGGCCACCACGACCGCGAAGGCTCCGATCGCCGTCAGGCCTCCGCCCGGTCCGACCACGGCCATGCCGATCAGGCCCGCCGCCACCACGATCTGGGCAAGCAGCATCCAGCCGCGACGGCGTCCGAGCCGTCCCAGAAGGGGCACGTCGACCCGGTCGACGACCGGCGCCCAGAACGGCTTCAGCACATAGGCCAGGCCCACCCACGAGATGAAGCCGATGACCTTGAGGCTCGTGCCCTCGTCGCGCAGCCAGTAGCCCAGGGTGTTCTGGGTCAGCAGGAAGGGCAGCCCCGAGGCGAAGCCCAGGGCCAGCATCACCGCGACCTTCGGCTGGCGGATCTGGCCCAGCACCTCAAGCACGGTGCGCTTGCGGCGAGGACTCTTCGCGTCCGCGGTCATGAAAGCCTCAGGTGAGCGGCGCGACCCCCGCGCCCGACGTCAGCCGACCTTGAAGCGCTGCGCGGAATCCGTCCAGCGACAGCGTGACGCTGGCGTCAGCCGCGTGACGTCTTGGCGGCCGGCGCGCTTTCGCCCTCGGTCGTTTGACCTCTCGGCCCCGCCCAGCGGATCAGCATGGCACGGAGCGCGGCGGGCGACAGCGGCTTCACCAGGAAGTCGTTCATTCCGGCCGCCAGGCAGGCGTGGCGGTCGTCCTCGAAGGCATTGGCGGTGAGCGCCACTATCGGCGTGACGACGCCCAGCCTGCGCAGCTCTCGGGAGGTCTGCTCGCCGTCGAGCCCGGGCATCCGCATGTCCATCAGGATCAGGTCGTAGGTGCCGACCTTGACCGCCGCGATCGCCTCCTCGCCGCGGGCGGCGTGGTCGACCGAACAGCCCTCGCGGCTGAGCAAGGCGCGGGCCAGGAGCGCGTTGATCGGGTTGTCCTCGACCAGCAGGATCCGCTTGCCGAGGGCGGCCGCCGCGGCGACCCGCTCGTCCTCGTAGCCTTCGGCCAGCACCTGCGCGCCGCCTGCGGCGATTAGCACCCGCTCGGAAAGCGAGGCCCGTCGCAGGGGCTTGATCAGGTAGCCGGCGAACCCGGCGCGACGGAAGCCCGCGATGCGGCCCCGTTCGTCGGGGGCGAGGAGGACGATGGTCGGGTGGACTTCGGGCCGGCGCAGACGCTTGGCGCCGGAGGCCAGGGTGTTGTCCAGCAGGATCACCGAGCCCGGCTTGAGTGCGGCCTCCAGAGCCGCCAGTTCTGTCGCGACCACGGCTTCGCCGCCGCAGGCTTCGATCTGGCGTCGGGCGGCTTCGCGCACCATGCGGTTGGCGGAGGCCACGCCGACAATGCGGCCGGCGAGGGTGCGCGCTGGCTCCACCACCGGCAGGCGGCGGAAGGCGGCTTCGAACCAGAAGCTGGATCCGTCTGTCCCGGGGGACTCGACGCCGACCTCTCCGTCCATGGCGGTGGCGAGCCGTCGGGCGATGGCGAGGCCGAGGCCGGCGCCGCCCAGGTCGGCGTGCGCGGCGTCGGCCTGGGCGAAGGCCTCGAAGATCCGCTCGCGCTGGGCTTCCGAGACGCCTGGTCCGGTGTCTTCCACGATGAACCGCAGACGGCCCGGCGTCGGCTGGACCACGCTCAGCAGCACGCCGCCGTCGTGGGTGAACTTCACGGCGTTGCCGGCGAAGTTCAGCAGGATCTGGCGCAGACGCCCTTCGTCGGCGCGGATCGCGCCCATGTCCTTGGGCGCGGCCCAGGCGATCTCCAGGCCCTTTTCACGAGCGCGCGGCGAGAGCAGTTCGCAGACGCTGCGCAGCAGGCCCTCGACGTCGACGTCGCTTGGATGCAGCTCGACCCGGCCGGCGCCGAGCTTGGCGAAATCCAGGACGTCGTTGACCAGTGTCAGCAGGTGTTCGCCGCTTTCCCGCAGCGCCACGGCATAGGCGCGCTGCTCGGCGGTGAGCTTGGTGGCCTCCAGCAGGCCGGCCATTCCCAGGACGCCGTTCAGCGGCGTGCGGAACTCGTGGCTCAGCGACGCCAGCTGTTCGGCGCTGATCTGGGCCCGGCGTGGACGACGCAGCGCGAGGGGTCGGGGAGGACGACGCATCACGTCCTCCTAGGCCCAGAGCGCTTAAAGAACGGTCAAGCTCCACCATCGCTGTGTTCGACGCTGGACGACGCCGCCATTTCGCGAACCAGGGCCAGCAGGGCCATGCGCGCCGGCAGGTCGGGGATTGCATTGAACGCCTGCAGGATCTCCAGGGCGCCGGGCCGCGACAGGGCGCGGAAAACGTCCTCGTCGTCATCGCGCCCGGAGGCCTCTTCGCCGACCAGCCAGGCGACGGTGGTGCCCAGGGCCACCGATGCGGCGACCAGGGTCGAGGCCGCGACGCGGTTCGCGCCCCGCTCGTATTTCTGCACCTGCTGGAAAGAGACGCCGAGTTTGTCGGCGAGATCGCTTTGGCTCAGGCCGAGTTGCCGGCGGCGCGTGCGCATCCGGGCGCCGATGGCCAGTTCCAGCGCGGCGACCCGGGACTGGTCTTTGGGTTCCATCCGAGGCTCCCTCTGTGGCAGAGTGTAGCTTAACGCGCGCGACCTTTCGCCTTAAAGTAGACGTGGCGCCAACTTCATCGTTAAGTGTTCTCGTTATGCGAGCCCGAGCGGATATCACCGACGATCCAACCGCGCTTCTTACGCCGCGTGAGCGTGAATGCCTGCGGCTGGTCGATCAGCACCTGTCCTCGAAGCAAATCGCCCGCCAGCTCGGTATGTCCAAGACATCGGTCGACACCTACTGCGACCGCGCTCGGCGCAAGCTGGGCGTCGAGGATCGCTACAGCGCCGCCCGCATCGCCCGCCAGCTCGACCTTAACTATGTCCCGATTGAATCAGGACAGGACACGATCAGGACAGACACCCGCCCCGACGTCTGGCTCGATGAGCCAGCAACAGAGGGGGCGACCCATGGGCGACTGGCAGAACTTCGACAATCGGGCGGTGATCGGACGGGCGCTGCGGCTCCGTCGGGAGATCGACGAGTTCGAGAGCCGCTGGCCGAGCACGGCGGCGCGGGAAGAGAATCTCCCGACCTTCTCCTGGGAACAGCTGGAGCGACAGCTCGTCGACCTGGCGGCGACCCCGGCGCAAGCGACGATGGCCCGGCACCTGGTGTCGGCTACGCAGAAGCTCGCACCGTTCAAGCCGACGGAGATGGTTCTGCGAGAGGTGCTCTGCCTCACGTGGGTTCTCCTGGACGAGAACTTCAAAACCGAGCCCGAACAGGGATCGGCCGAAATGATCTGAGCCCCGCGGCCCGTTTGGGCGCAATCGTCGGGGTCGCGATCATCACCGCCCTTGCTTTTGGGGGGATGCTGGCAGGCCTCGAGGCGTTGCAGCACATCGGGCAAAATATTTTCCCGGTCTGAACCAGACCTAAACCATACCCCTTTAGAAATCATAGCGCGCTACGTATCCCGTGGCGTGCAGGAGAGAGCTTATGCTTAAGCAACGCCGCATGGTCGCCGAACAAATCGCTGCTGCGCTTTTCGAAGCGGAGGCCGCGATCGACGCCGCCATCTCGAAAACAGCCACGCTTACTGGCGTGATGCCTAGCCTTCGCCGCGAAGCCGGCGCTTCCGCCCTGATCGGGCAAGATGCCGTGGAACGCGCCAGCCAGGCCATCATGGCCCTGGCCGACGCTCGCCGCGCCATTGTCGAAACTCATAAAGAACTCTCGATCGCCCAGACCCAGATCGGTCTCGGCGCGGTTGTGCTGGTTGATCCGGGCAGCGGCGACAAGCCCGCGCCGAGCGCACACTATGGTGACCGTGAAGTGCGGGTCGGCCGTCGCGCCCTGCGCAGCGTTCAAGCCGCCTAGCCAAACAGTTTCGCCCACCGCGGCGGTCTGTCAGATTGGACCCTCGGCACCGCCGGGGGTCCTTTTTCTTTGCCAGCGCACGCTTACGCCCTCCCCGCATGGTTTGGACTGGCCCTCACGACGGCGGTTTGCGGCTCTGCGTTCTGGAAGGGCGGGCGTGAGGAGCAGGCGGCGGCGGGCGCCTTCCTGCTGGCCTGGGTGGGCACCCTCATTGTCCGTGATCCGCATTGGCTTGGCGCGCAGATGGGCGCCTTCGTCATCGACATCCTCTTCCTGGCCGTGCTGACGGCGATTGCACTGCGAAGCCCTCGCTACTGGCCCATTGCTGCTGCGGCGTTCCAGCTTCTGGCCGTCCTCACCCATGCCGCGCGAATGGCGGACCCAGCCGTCCGAGGCTGGGCCTACGCCACGGCCAGCATCCTGTGGACGCAGCTGGTGCTGATCGCCATGGGGGTCGGTGTTTTCGGGAGCTGGCGCGAGAGCCGTCACCTCGCCAGGACAGCAGGCGATCCGACAACCGATCCCGGCGACACCCGCCGATAGATCAGCGCTTCGGCGATATGGACGCGGCGGACGCTGGCGCAGTCCTCCAGGTCGGCGATGGTGCGGGCCAACCTGAGCGTGCGGGTCCAGCCGCGCGCCGTCAGGCCGCCGGCCTCCGCAGCGCGCGAGAGCAGGGCGCGGGCCGGCGCGTCGAGGTCGACGATCTTTTCCAGCCAGTCGCCGTCGGCCCGTGAATTGAGCGCCTGGGCGTGCTCGCCGCCCTCCGCCGCACGCGCGGCCTGCAGGGCGCGAGCGGTCAACACCCTCGCGGCCGCCTCCGCCGTGCCCTCGGACGGAGCGGGCAGCGCCAGGTCGGCGGCGGTCACCGGCGGAACCTCCACCTGCAGGTCGATGCGGTCCATCAGCGGGCCGGAGATGCGGCCCTGGTAGTCGGTCTGGCAGCGCGGCGCGCGCCCGCAGGCGCCGCGGCCGGGCCCGCCCAGCCCGCAACGGCAGGGGTTCATCGCCGCCACCAGCTGCACCCGCGCCGGATAGCGGACGTGGGCGTTGGCGCGCGCCACGATCACCTCGCCGGTTTCCAGCGGTTGCCTGAGCGAATCCAAGGCCTGGGCCGAGAATTCCGGGAGTTCATCGAGGAACAGAACCCCATTGTGCGCCAGGCTGACCTCGCCGGGCTTGGCCTTCAGCCCGCCGCCGGTCAGGGCCGCCATGCTCGCCGAGTGGTGAGGTGCGCGGAACGGCCGGGCGCGGGTCAGGGCGCCCTTGGCGATCAGCCCCGCCATCGAGTGGACCATCGAGGTCTCAAGCAGTTCGGTGGGATTGAGCGGCGGCAGGATTCCGGGCAGGCGCGCGGCCATCATCGACTTCCCGGACCCCGGCGGGCCGATGAAGCTCAGGTTGTGGCCGCCGGCCGCGGCGATCTCCAGCGCCCGCTTGGCGTTCTCCTGGCCCTTCACCTCGCGCAGGTCCGGGACCCGCTCGCCGTCCAGCATCTGGCCGGGCTTCGGCGGCGACAGGATCTGTGTCCCGCGGAAGTGGTTCACCAGCGCGATCAGCGAGGGCGCCGCCAGGATCCGCGCGTCGCCCGCCCAGGCCGCCTCCGGCCCGCAGGCCTCGGGGCAGATGAGGCCAAGCCCCATGGCGTTGGCCGCCATCGCCGCCGGCAGGGCGCCGGCCACCGGCGTGATCCTGCCGTCCAGCGAGAGCTCCCCGACCGCCGCCCAGTCCACGAGGGCGTCGGCGGGAATGACACCCATGCCGGCCATGATGGCGAGCGCGATCGGCAGGTCGTAGTGGCTGCCTTCCTTGGGAAGGTCGGCGGGCGCGAGATTGGCGATGATGCGCCGGCTGGGCAGCGATAGCCCGAGACCCGAGAAGGCGGCGCGCACGCGCTCGCGGCTTTCGGAGATCGCCTTGTCGCCCATGCCGACAAGGAAGAACTTCGCCTCGCCGCTGGTGAACTGCACTTCGACGTCGACCCGGCGGGCCTCGACCCCCTGGAACGCGACCGTCACCACCCGCGCAGCCATGCCCGCCCTTTATCGCCTAGGTTAACTTATCCACAAGAGGCGACCACATGGTGAAGCTCAGATCAAGAACAAAAATAGAACTTTTGGAGAAAACGAGACGGTTCAATGACTTCTGAAGCGCTTCTGAGCAAACAAGCTAGACCGTAGCGCGAAGCGCTTCAATGCGCTCCCACATGATGTCGGCGGCGTCGATTCCGGTGAAGGTCTTCAGCGCCACGGCGCCCGTGGGCGAGGTCACGTTGATCTCGGTCAGGTAGTCGCCGATGACGTCGATGCCGACGAAGATCAGGCCGCGGCGCTTCAGCTCCGGGCCAATGGCGGCGCAGATTTCACGGTCGCGCGCGGTCAGCTCGACGGCCTCGGCCTTGCCGCCCACCGCCAGGTTGGAGCGGATCTGACCCTTCTGCGGCACGCGGTTGATGGCGCCCACCGGTTCGCCGCCGACCAACAGGATGCGCTTGTCGCCCTTGGTCACCGACGGCAGGAATTTCTGCAGGATCACCGGCTCGCGGCTGAGCTCGGCGTGGATCTCCAGGAGCGCCTCGAGGTTCGGGTCGTCGGCCAGGTGGCGCGTCACGCCCGAGCCGCCGCGTCCGTTCAGGGGTTTCAGCACCACGTCGCCGTGGCGCTTGCGGAAGTCGGCGATCGCCTCGCGGTCGGCGGTGATCAGGGTCGGCGGCTGCAGGTCGGGGAAGTCGGTGACGAACAGCTTCTCCGGCGCGTTGCGCACCTCCACCGGATCGTTCACCACCAGGGTCCTGGGGTGAACCTTCTCCAGGAAGAAGGTCGAGTCGATGTAGTTCATGTCGAACGGCGGGTCCTGGCGCAGCAGGATCACGTCGAACTCGCTGAGCTCGGGCCGCCGCCAGTCGCCCAGCCGGGCGTGGTCGCCCTTCACCCGCTGCACCGAGACGTCGCGCCCGCGGCCATAGACCCGGCTTTCGTCCATCGCCAGCGTATCGGTGGTGTAGACGAAGAGGCTGTGCCCCCGGGCCTGCGCCGCCTCCATCATGAGGAAGGTCGTGTCGCCCTCGATGTTGATCCCCTCGATGGGATCCATCTGCACCGCGACCTTCAAAGACATGGAATGCTCCCCGACCCGTCTGAGCTTAGCGAGATAGGCCGTGACGCGGCGATGCGCCACCTTCGGCTGCCTGATGGCGGGCCAATGCTAGTTGAGCTGCAGCCTCACCCGCTCGCGCTGCGCCCGGGCGGCCAGGGCGGCTCCGCCGTCGAGTTCGGTGGCGCGGGCCAGGGCTTCGAGGGAGCCGGCCAGCGCGCCCTGGCCCTCGCGGGCGGCGGCGACGTCGAGCCAGGGGCGGTGGTCGGCGGGGTCCAGCAG
>JBOHKZ010000450.1:0-8273 GCA_050729355.1 Phenylobacterium sp.
AGATCGCCGCCGAGGTCGAGATTTATCCGGGCGTCACCCACGGCTTCGCCTTCCCGAAGCGCGCCGCCTACGACAAGGCCGCCGCCGAGACCCACTGGCAGCGTCTCAACGCGCTGTTCCACCGCAATCGCGCCTGACCGGCGGGGAGTCGGCTCGCGCTGCGTTCGTCAAAACCCCCCACCCCGCGGTCCCTCCGGCCGCGATGAACCAACCAGAGAGAAGGCGTCCAACCATGGCCATGAGCAAACTGAACGGGAAGGTCGTCGTGATCATTGGCGGCAGTGCGGGGATCGGCTTTGCGGTGGCGCGAGCGGCGCACGCCGAAGGCGCGGCGGTGATCATCGCGTCGAGTACCGACGCCAAGGTCGCGGAGGCCGTGACGGAGATGGGCGGCCAGATCCGAGGGCATGTCCTCGACGTCACCGATGAGGCTGCGGTCGAGAAATTCTTCGCGAAGGTTGGCAAGTTCGATCACCTGGTGTTCACGGCTGGAGACGCCGGCTATCTGCCGCCCGTGCCGGTCACCGAGCTCGACCTGACCGCCCTGAAGGATCTCTTCAAGGTGCGGTTCTGGAACGCCCTGGCCGCCGTGAAGCACGGCGCGCGGCAGATCGCGCCGGACGGCTCGATCACACTCACGGACGGGATGTTCGCGCATCGGCCGATGAAGGGCGCGGCGGTCAGCACCGCGATGCTGGGCGCCGTCGAATACCTGGTCAAAGGCCTGGCCTTCGACCTGGCCCCGATCCGCGTGAACACCGTCTGTCCGGGTCTGACGATGACCGACCGGACCAAGGGCTTCCCGGCCGATATGTTGAAGGCCCGCGCCGCATCCCTGCCGATGAAGCGCATCGGCGAGCCCGAGGACTGCGCGGAGGCCTACCTCTACGCGATGCGCGCCGGGTACACGACCGGCCAGGTGCTCCGCGTCGACGGCGGATCCTCGCTCATCTGATCCCGCGAGGCGCCGGGTGTGGCGGCGGCTCGACGTGTTTCCAGCGCGGCGGCGCCGATCCGCCGTCCGCGCCGATGTTTCGAGGAACGGCATGAGACTGACAGAGCCCCGCATCGCGCCGCTGTCCGACGATGACATGGACGCCGCGTTCAAGGTTGCGATCGCGCCGCTCAATCGGGGAGGGCGCCTGCTCAACATCTATCGCGCGCTCGCCCGGTCTCCCGAGGCCGGCGCGGCCTTCCTGCCTTGGGCCAAATACATCCTCTCGCGCGCCAACGACCTTGCGCCACGCGAGCGCGAGATCGTCATACTGCGGATCGGCGTTCTGTGCGGGTCCGGCTACGAGTGGACGCAGCATCACCGGATCGGCCTGCGCGAAGGGCTGACCGAGCCGGAGATCGAGGCCCTCAAGGCCGGGGTGGAGGCGCGGCGCTGGAGCGCGGCCGACGCCGCGCTCATCCGGGCGGCCGACGAGCTCCACCGGGACCAGTTCGTCTCCGAGACGACCTGGTCCGTCCTGCGGGCCCATTTCACCGAGAAGCAGTGCATGGCCGTCGTCTTCACGGCCGGCCAGTACGTGCTCGTCTCGATGCTGCTCAACACCTTCGGCGTGCAGTTGGACGAAGGGCAGGTGCTCGACCCCGATCTGGACAGGACGTGAGGCCCCGCGTCGCTTCTTTACACTGTATCCAATCTGTGATCACATATGGCATATACGAGGGCGCGGCCGCGGCGACAGACGCTGGTGGCGGGGGCCCGCGCTGGCCCTAGACGGAGACAAGCGATGCAGGCGTTGTTGGACGGAATTCGCGTCGTCGATCTGACCTCGGTCGTGGGCGGGCCCTACGCCACCATGACGCTGGCGGACCTCGGCGCCGAGGTGATCACGGTCGAGCCGGCGTCCGGCGCGCCCATGCGCGGCATCGGCGCCTCGGTGAAGTCGACCGGGACCATGGGGCCGATCCACATGACGGTTGGTCGCGGCAAACGCTCGGTGGTGCTTGATCCGCAGAAGACGGCCGACCGCGAGGCGCTGCTCGCCCTGATCAAGACCGCGGACGTGGTCATGCACAACCTGATCGCCGGCGACGCGGAACGGCTGGGCTTCGGCTACGACGACGTGAAGGCGCTGAAACCCGACATCGTCTACGTGCACATCCTGGGCTATTCGGCGGGCGGTCCCTATTCGCATCTGCCGGCGCACGACGACGCTCTGCAGGCGCTCACGGGCCTGACGACGATGATGTCGCGCGCCGACGGCGACCCAATCCCGCGCTACCTGCCGGTCGGCATTCCCGACAAGGTCTATGGACTCCACGCGGTCTACGCGACCCTGGCGGCGCTGTTCTCCCGGGAGCGCACCGGCCAGGGGCGCAAGGTCGAGGTCGACTGCTTTGAGTCCGTCACCTCCTTCAACCTGGTCGAGCACTTCTTCGCGCAGGTGTTCGTGCCCTCGAAGGCCGGCGCGGGCTTCCCGCGCTCGTTCGCGAGCAATCGCCAGCCGTTCCCCACCAAGGACGGCCACATCTCGCTGGTCCCCTACACCTACGAGGCCTGGGCCAAGGTCCTTGAGGTCGGCGGGCGTCCTGAGCTCCTGAAGGATGAGCGGTTCGACACCTTCCAGAAGCTCTCCGCCAACATGAACGACATGAACGGAATCGTGGCCGAGATCACGCCCACCCACACGACGGCGGAATGGCTCGCACTGCTCGCCACGGACGTGGTCAGGCCCTTCGGCACGCTTGGCGGACCGTACGCGGGCGCCAGCGTCGTGCCGGTGAACGACCTCGACGACATCATCAAGGATCCGCACCTGGTCGGCTCCGGCTTCTTTCGGGAGCGCGAGCATCCGACCGAGGGCCGCTATCGGGAGATGGCGGCGCCCGTCCGGTTCTCGGGGCTTCCCGAGCAGGAGCTGTCGCATCCTCCCGGCCTTGGCGAGCATACGAAAGAGGTTCTGGGGCAGCTCGGCCTGGGACTGTTCGCCTGACTTTCAGGTCCCCGACGAACCTCGACCAGACGCTTGACCACCGACGCCGGGCCGGACGGCTCGCATCGTTCGCGTGAGCGGACACGACATGATTGAGAAGGACCGACGCGCATGACGACCTCGAACCTGAAGGGCAAGACCGTCGTGATTATCGGCGGGAGCATCGGCATCGGGCTCGCCGTGGGGAAGGGGGCGCAGGCCGAAGGGGCGAAGGTCATCCTGGCTTCGAGCACGCCGGCCAAGCTTGAGGGCGCCGTCGCTGAGCTTGGCGGCGCCGGTCGCGGGATCGTCGTTGACGTCACCGACGAGGCCGCCGTCGCCAGGTTCTTCGACGAGGTCGGCGCCTTCGACCATCTCGTCTACACGGCCGGCGATTCCGGCCACCTTCCGCCCCGGCCGGTCACCGAGCTCGACCTTGCCGAGGCGGAGGGGGTCTTCTCGATCCGCTTCTGGTGCGCTTTGGCCGCCATCAAGCATGGCTGCCGCCACATTGCGCCGGACGGCTCGATCATCCTCACCGACGGCACGATCGCCCACCGTCCGATCCGGGGGCAGTTCGTGGGTTCAGCCATGCTGGGCGCCGTCGAGCACCTGGTCGCGGGCCTGGCCTTCGACCTCGCCCCGATCCGGGTCAACGGCGTCTGCCCCGGCCTGATCGGCGGTCATCGGACGGCGACAATTCCGGAGGAGCGCCTGAAGGCGGCCATCGCCTCGCTTCCGATGAAGCGGATGGGCAAGCCAGACGAGTGCGCCGAGGCCTACCTTTACCTCATGCGCGCCGGCTACACGACCGGCCAGGTCGTGCGCGTGGACGGCGGCTCGTCGCTGATCTGACGCCCCGGCGCCTTGCCACCGCGGCATGTCGCCCGATCCAACGACCGGCACGACGGGGGCGGCCGCCTCTGCGCTCGGCGGATGCAGCGCGCCTGGAAGCGCCGGCCTGCCGCATTGCTCTAGGCGTTCCAATCGCCGCGAAGCGGGGCGCCGTGTCCCGCGCCTCGATCTCGGGATTCTCTCCCGCGCCGGCCGGCTGAACCGTCTCGCACGTTCGTAGAAAGAGGTTCCCCCTTCGTCACATATATGGCATATGTGATCACAACGCGCGTAGTTGAAATCAACACGCCTCAGGGGGTAGCGACATGTCTCAAAGGGTCCTGGCGTCCGTAAAGTCCGCGCGTCGACGGAGTGCGCAAAGGCAAGCGTGGTTGAGCACGGCCGCGGTCGTGGCCGTGCTGGCGGCCGCGCCGGCCGTCCACGCGGAGACCTCCGCCGCCACCGCCACTCAGCTCGACGAGGTGCTGGTGACGGCGCGGCACCGGACCGAGGATCTTGAAAAGACCCCGTCCTCGATCGGCACCGTCGGGTCCGAGCAACTGCAAGCCATGGGCCTGGTGTCGGTGGTCGACCTGGATTCCCGGGTGGCCAGCCTGAATTTCGCGTCGACCGCCACGCGGCCGTATCCCTTCACGGGCGTCCGGGGCGTGGGCGACTACTCGCGAAATCCCGGCTACGCCAACCGCGCCGGCATCTACATCGATGGCGTGCTGATGGGGCGCTCAAGCACCGTCGACTATCCGGTGTTCGACATCCAGCAGGTCGAGGTGCTGCGCGGCCCGCAGGGCACGCTCTTCGGCAAGGACTCGCTGTCGGGCGTCATCTCGATCACGACGGCGAAGCCGACCCTGGATGACAACTGGAAGGCGACGATCTCGGCCGGAAGCCGTAACTATGTCTCCGCGACCGGCTTCGTGAACACCCAGGTCGGCGACGACCTGGCCCTGCGGGTCTCCGTCGTCGGGCAACGCCAGGACGGCTTCTACCTGAACCAGTATGACGGCTCGCATCCCGGCGGCTACCTCAACTTCGCCGCGCGGGTGCAGCTTCGCTGGACGCCGAGCGAGGACACGACGGTCGATCTCGCGATCGACGGCGCGTCGTCGCGGCAGGACCTCCTCCTGGGCGGCAAGCCGCTGGCGGCTCCCTCGACGCTGCCGGCGTCCTTCAGCCGGGCCTACCTGCTGCTGCCCACCTACCAGGTGAACTGGGGTCTTGCGCCCTACGCCAACCGCCAGATCTACGGCGCGGCGCTCACCGTCGATCAGAAGCTGCCGCAGGACTTCCGGTTCGTGTCGATTTCGGCCTACCGGACGTCCCAGGAAGACGCCATGGGCGGTCTTTCCCTGGCGCCCTATGACTACGGCCGCAGTTTCGACCACCCGAAAGACTATTCGTTCAGCCAAGAATTCCGGATCGTCTCGCCCGTCAACAAGTACTACGACTATGTGATTGGGGCATTTTACTACAACGACAAGCCGAGCACGTCGACGAAGCTTGTGCGCGGACCGGATTTCCAGCCGCCTTCACTGGTCGGCGCGACCTTGGTCCGGCAGTCGGTCGTGAACGAAGATGTCTTGGCCCTCTACGGACACGTGACGGTCCGCCCGACCAGCTGGATGGCGATCGACGGCGGCGTGCGCTTCAACGACGACCGCAAGCGGGTCCAGTACTCACAGAACCCGGGCGCGCTGGCGGTTCAGGGGTTCGCCAATGTCCCCAACTACCGCGACAAGATCCACGACACCTCGGTCAATCCGGTCATCAGCATCACGCTGACGCCCATCGAGAACATCAACGTCTACGCCCTTTACAGCACGGGCCAGCGGGTCGGCGGCTTCAACGTCGACCTGGTCACCAACAACACGCTGATCCTGGGCAACGGCTCACTGCGGTTCGACAGTGAATCCGTGAAGAACTATGAAGCCGGCCTCAAGATGGTGCTCTTCGACAACCGTCTGCGCCTGAACGTGGCGGCCTATCGAGAGAACTTCAGCGACTTCCAGGTCGCCCAGTTCTCGACGGTCAACGCCGGCAACGGTTCTGTCGTCAGCGCCAGCACGATCAGCAACGCGGCCCAGGCGAGATCGGAGGGCGTCGAGGCCGATTTCGACGCCGCCCTGTTCGCGGGCTTCAACCTCTCGGGCGGTCTGGGTTTCAACCACGCCTACTTCAAGTCCTTCCCGAACGCTTTCGTGGTGAGCCCCGGCCCGCCGGTGGTTTTCGGCAACTTCACCGGCAACACGCTGATCGAGGCCCCGAGGTTCCAGGCGTCGCTGACGGCGGTCTACAACTGGGCGGTGACCGACAAGCTCGATGGCAACGCCTCGCTGTCCTACGTCTACAAGGGCAAAACCTACTCGGATCCCTCCAATGGGAACGATTTCCGGCAGAGCCCCTACGCCAATGTGTCGGCCAGGGTGGCGCTGGCCTCCCACTCCGGAACTGAAATCGCCCTGTTCGCGCGGAACCTGCTCGACGAGACCCACATCGAAGGCGCCGGGCGAAGCGGTGCGGCCGTGCCCTTCATAACCTTGAACGCACCGCGCATGTTCGGCGTCGAACTGACCTTGCGGCACTAGCCCGACGCGGCGGGGACCGCGCGGATTGTGGACGACGGACGTCGGTCGGGTGGGCCGGCGTCCGGTTGAGCTTGAGAGAGGCCTAGAGGTCATGCGCGCAATTGTTGTCGAACGAACCGGCGGAGTGCGCTTCGTGCTGGGCGAAGTGGCGGAGAGCGAGCCGGCGCCGCACGAGGCGGTGGTTCGGGTGGAGGCCGTGTCGCTCAATCCGGGCGAGGTCCGCATGGCGACGGCGACGGCCCCGGACGGCGCGAGCATCGGGGCAGATTTCGCCGGCGTGGTGGAGCGCGCCGCCGCCAATGGGGCCGGACCCGCGGTCGGGGCGCGGGTGTTCGGGATCAGCAAGACGGGCGCCTGGAGAGAGCGCGTCGCCGTACCGGTCGGCGCGCTGGCGGCCCTTCCGGCCGGCGTGCCGGCCACGGTCGGCGCCGCCCTGCCCGTGGCCGGCATGACCGCCCTGGTCGCCTTGTCCGAGGGGGGGCTGCTGCTCGGCAAGCGGGTGCTGGTGAACGGGGCGTCCGGCGGGGTCGGCCATCTTGCTGTGCAACTCGCCAGCCGGGCCGGGGCGTTCGTTGTCGCCGCTGTGCGCCGGGAGGCGCATGTGGACGCCGCCCGCCAGGACGGCGCCGACGCCGTCGTGGTGACCGAGACCCTGGAGGAGGCGCGCCCGGCGGGTCCGTTCGACGTCGTACTCGACTCAGTCGGCGGCGTCGCCCTCGGCCACGCCCTGACCATGCTCACCGACGGCGGCGTCTGTGTGACCTACGGCAACTCGAGCCACGAGACGGCGACGTTCAATCCGATGGCCTTCTTCCACCCGCGCTCGAATGCCCGCTTCGTGGGCTTCTTCCTGTGGCCCGTGCTGGACCGGCAACCCGCCAGCGGGCTGCTGGAGCGGCTGGCCCGCCTGGCCGACAGCGGCGCGCTGCGACCCCGATCCGAACTCGTGGCGCCTTGGGAGGATGTGACCGAGGTCGTCGATCGCTTCGTGCGGCGCGAGCTGACCGGGAAGGTCGTCCTCACCACAGGCGCCTAGCGCTCCCGTGGATGGCGCCGCAAGTGAGCTGCGCGGCTTGCGTCAAAGTGTGATCACATATAGCAAATAGTCTTTGGCGTCGTTGAGAGCCAGCTCGCATCGGGGAAGACCATGATCGTTGAGATGAGGACCTACAACATCGTGCCGGGGCAACTCGCCGCGGTCGAAGACCGGGTCGCCGAAGCCTTGCCCGACCGGGCGGCGCTGTCGCCGCTGGTCGGGTTCTTCCGGACCGAGATCGGCACCCTGAACCAGGTCATCCACCTGTGGTCCTACGAGAGTTTCGAGGAACGTTCGCGGATCCAGGGCGAGGCGATGAAGCTTCCCAACTGGCCGCCGAAGATCGGCGCGATGATCGGCGAGCTGCAGAGCGAGATCTATACGCCGACGTCGTTCTCGCCAAAGCTCGAGCCGCGGGCGCTTGGCGAGATCTATGAGATCCGCACCTACACCCTGAAGGCCGGCAACATGCCCTGGCTGCTCGAGCGTTGGGCCGCCCATATCGCGCCGCGTCTGGAACTCTCGCCGCTGGCCTTCGCGGGCGTCAGCGAGTTCGGCCCGCTGAACCGCTTCCGGCACATCTGGGCCTACAAGGACATGGCCGAACGCTCCGCCGTGCGCGAAGCCGGCCGTGGCTTCTGGCCGCCGCCCGGCGGCGACCCCACCCGGTTCCTGAAACAGGAGAGCATGATCGTGAGCCCTGCGGCGTTTTCGCCTCTGAGATGATCGATCGACAACGGCGGGGCGCCTCGTTCAATCATATCTGTTAAATACGTGATCACATATATGGACACAATCGCGCCGGCGTTTTATGTTGGGCCTACCGCGGTTGGTTCCTCCCCGGCGGTAGGTCGGTTCTTCGGGGCCGGTTGGTGG
>JBOHKZ010000451.1:0-3411 GCA_050729355.1 Phenylobacterium sp.
GGCGAGGTGTTCTGGCTGGACGCCGAGGCGCCGATCCTGGCCGGCGCCTTCCCCGCCTACCGCCGGCTGGTGCTGGCGCTGGACACCGGCGGCGCCATCAAGGGCGACGTCCGCGCGGACCTCTATCTCGGCCTGGGCGCGGCGGCGGGCGCCGAGGCGGGCCGCGTACGCCACACGCTGCGGATGTTCCGGCTCGTGCCCAAGGACCCGTCGTCGTGAAACGGCCACTGCGGCCCGACGAGGTGAAGGTCTGGGGCATGGTCTCCGCCACCATCCATCCCCTGCCGGGGCGCGGAACGCCGACGCCGTCACAGGTCGCGGCGAAGACCGAAACCGCCGCGCGGATCGCCCCGCCGAAGCCCCCTGCCCGCGCCGGCAAGCCACGACCCGCAGTCGACGCCATCGAACCCAATCGGCGACATCGGATCGCCCGAGACCGCGAGGAGATCGGCGGCCGGCTCGACCTGCACGGCATGACCCAGGAACGGGCCCGCGTGGTGCTGGATGGCTTCCTCGTCAACGCCTGGAACGACGGCTGGCGCGCCGTGCTGGTGATCACTGGCAAGGGCGTGCAGGGCGACGGCGTGCTGAAGCGTCTTGCGCCCGAGTGGCTGGCCGCGCCGCACCTGGCCCACATCGTCGCCGGCATCTCCGACGCGGCCCGCCACCACGGCGGCGCCGGCGCGCTCTACGTGGCGTTGAAGAGGAAGCCGCGCAGGTGATCAGTTGCTCCCCCGCTGGGGGAGCTGTCGGCGAAGCCGACTGAGGGGGTCCTCCGAGGTCAGTGCTGACCCCCTCCGGCGCCTCGCGCCACCTCCCCCATTGGGGAGGAACTAGGTTTTGCGCGCGGCCTTCTCGGCCAGTCCGGATGTCCCCTCGCGGGCCTCCAGCTTCGCCGCCACGTCGTCCAGCGAGACGCCTGCCGCGGCGAGCACCACCAGCCAGTGGTAGATCAGGTCCGCGCTCTCGGCCGCCAGGGCGCCCTTGTCGCCCTGGGTGGCGGCGATGACGGCCTCGATGGCTTCCTCGCCGAGCTTCTTGGCGGCGAGCGCGGGATCGGCCAGCAGCTTGGCGGTGTAGGAGGCGTTGGAGTCTCCGCCCTTGCGGCCTTCGATGACCGCGGCCAGGCGGGCGAGGACGTCGGCGAAGTTGCTCATGCGGCGGCCTCGGTGAGCCGCACCGGGATGCCGGCGCCGGCCATGGCGTGCTTGACCTCGGAGACCGAGACCTCGCCGAAGTGGAAGATCGAGGCGGCGAGCACGGCGTCGGCGCGGCCCTGGACCACGGCGTCGACCATGTGCTGCGCATTGCCCGCGCCGCCCGAGGCGATCACCGGGACGGAGACGGCGTCGGTCATGGTCTTCAGGAGCTCGAGGTCGTAGCCGATCTTGGCGCCGTCGCGGTCCATGGAGGTCAGCAGGATCTCGCCGGCCCCGCGCGCCACGCATTCGACGGCATAGTCGATGACGTCGAGCCCGGTGGCGGTGCGGCCGCCATGGGTGAAGACTTCCCAGCGCTCTCCCGATCGCTTTGCGTCGATGGCGACCACGGTCGCCTGGCTGCCGAACGCGTCGGCGCAGCCCGCGATCAGGTCGCGGTTCTCGACGGCCGCGGTGTTGACGCTGATCTTGTCCGCGCCCGCCAGCAGAAGGCGCCGGGCGTCCTCTACCTTGCGGATGCCGCCGCCCACCGAGAGCGGCATGAAGCAGACGTCGGCGGTGCGGGCCACCACGTCGAGGATTGTGTCGCGGTTTTCCACGCTGGCGGTGATGTCGAGGAACATCAGCTCGTCGGCGCCGGCGGCGTCATAGGCCCGGGCCTGTTCCACCGGATCGCCGGCGTCGCGCAGGGAGACGAACTGCACGCCCTTCACCACGCGGCCGTCCTTGACGTCCAGGCAGGGGATGACGCGGACCTTCAGCACGAGGGGGCTTTCAGCATCTCAGGCGGCCACCTTCAGCGCCTCGTCGGGCGTGATCGCGCCGTTGTAGAGCGCGCGGCCCAGCACGGCGCCGGCGATCTTGGTCCCCTTGCGGGCCTTCAGCCGGATGATGTCGTCGATGGTCGCGAGGCCCCCCGCCGCGATCACCGGGATGTTCACGGCGTCGGCGATCGCCCCGAACGCCTCGACATTGAAGCCCATGGTGGTGCCGTCGCGGTCGATGTCGGTGATGATCAGGGCGCCGACGCCGACGTCCTCGAACCGCTTGGCGACGGTGACGGCGTCGAGGTCGCTGTCCTCGGTCCAGCCCTGCACGGCGACCTTGCCCTTGCGCACGTCGACGCTGACCGCGATCTGCTCGGGCCAGGCCTTGGCGGCGTCACGCACGATCTGCGGCTCGCGCACCGCCACGGTGCCCAGGATCACGCGGCTGACGCCGGCTTCGATCCAGCCCTCGATGTCGGCCATGGTGCGGATGCCGCCGCCCAGCTGTACAGGCACGGAGACGGCGTTGAGGATCTCCTCCACCGCCGCCTGGTTCACGGCCTTGCCGGAGACGGCGCCGTTCAGGTCGACCACGTGGATCCAGTGGAAGCCGCCGTCGGCCCACTGCCGGGCCTGGGCCGCCGGCGAGGTGTTGAACACGGTGGCGGTCGCCAGGTCGCCGTGCACCACGCGCACGCACTCGCCATCCTTCAGGTCGATGGCCGGGTAGAGGATCAAGGTCGCCACTCCAGGAAGCGCGCGAGAAGGTCGAGGCCGGACGCCTGCGACTTCTCAGGGTGGAATTGGACGCCAGCCACGTTGCCGCGCGCGACGGCGGCGGGAAAGCGTCCGCCGTGGTCCACATAGGCCGCTACGTCGCGTTCGTCTTTCGGGAAAAAGGCGAAGGAGTGGGTGAAGTAGACGGTCTGCCCGTCTTTCAGCCCGGACATCACCGGCTGGTCGGCCACGTCCATCAGGTTGTTCCAGCCCATGTGCGGGATCTTGATGGCGTGATCGGTGGTCTCGAGCCGCTTCACGTCGCCGCCGATCCAGTCGAGCCCAGGGGTCTCGCCGAACTCCAGGCCGCGGGAGGCCAGGAGCTGCATGCCGACGCAGATGCCCAGGAACGGCGCGCCCTTGCCGTGCACGGCCTCGGTCATGGCCTCGATCACCCCGCTGCGCGCCTCCAGCGCCAACATGCAGGCGGCGAAGGCGCCGACGCCCGGCAGGACGACCCGGTCGGCCACGGCGATGACGTCGGGATCGTCGGTGACCACGATCCGGCTACCCCCCTCCGCCGCGCGGATGAGGGCCTTTTCGGCCGAGCGAAGGTTGCCCGACCCGTAATTGATCAGGGCGACACTCTGCATGGATGGATGTCCTTACAGCACGCCCTTGGTCGAAGGGGCGTGACCGTGGGTCTTGGGGTCGAGTTCGACGGCGTGGCGCAGGGCGCGGGCCAGCGCCTTGAAGCCGCTCTCGGC
>JBOHKZ010000452.1:0-5054 GCA_050729355.1 Phenylobacterium sp.
GTCGCGGCTCGGCACCTCGCGCGAGGTGATCGTGAAATCCACCAGATTGAGGCCGAGACGCTCGCAGGCGTCCTTCTCCAGCGCATGGAAACTGGCGTCGAAACCGCCGCGCAGATTGACGATGGTCCTGATGCCCCGATCCTTCCAGGCGGCGATCTGATGCGGCCAGGGCTGGTTCGCGCGGACCAACTCGTCGGAGATCCAGTGGGCGTTGGAGAACCCCAGCCTGAGGTAGGCGTGGTCGTTCCACATGTAGTCCAGATAGGTCTTCACGCGCCCGCCGGGCGTCGTCAGGTCGAAGTCGGGCGATTTGGTCTCGGCGGTCATGCGCCCTACCTAGGACTTCGGGGGCTGAGACGGAAGCCGCCGCCCGCTTGACTTCAACCCCGCATCGGACGACCCCAAGGCATGAGCGTAGAGCCATGAGCGAGCGCGCGCCGCCCGAGATGACTTCCCGCGACCTTATCGCGCGGGTGGCGCGGGTCTATATGGCCCCACGCTGGAAGAGCTGGCTGGTCGCCCTGCTGGCCGCCATCGCGGTGGCCTTCTTCTCCACGAAGCTCGTGCAGATTCTCGAGCCGGCGGTGAACGACCTGATGGTCAATCACAAGCCAGGCACCCTGCTGGTCCTGCCGCTGACCATCGCCCTCTATGCGATCGGCCGCACGGTGGCCCAGGTGCTGCAGGCCTCGCTGGTCAACCGGATCGGCAACGGCGTGGTCGGCGACGTCCAGGTGCAGACCTTCGGCAAGCTGATCCGCGCCGATCTGGCGCGCCTGCGCAGCCAGCATTCCGGGACCTACGTCTCCTCGGTGCTCTACGACGCCGGCCTGATCCGCGAGGCTGCGACCGCCGGGGTCATCAACTACACCCAGCACCTGCTGACGGTGATCGGCGCGATCACGGTGATGGTGTCCAACGACCGGGTGCTGTCCCTGGTGCTGGTCGTGGCCTTCCCCGGCGCCGGCTTCATCATGCGCCGCTTCTCCAAGCGCACGACCAAGGCCGCCAAGGGCGCGATGGTGGAGACCTCCGCGCTCTCCACGGCGATCATGGAAAGCCTCGACGGCGTGCGGGTCGTGAAGATCGAGAACCGCGAATCCTACGAGGAAGACCGGGTCGCCGAGGTCGTGCAGCGCCGGCAGAACCACCTGATCAAAGGGGCCAACGCGCGCGCCCGGGCCGCGCCGGCCACCGAACTCCTGATGACCCTGATCACCGCCGCAGTGATCGCCTATGCCGGCTGGCGCTCGGAAAGCGGCCACATGACCGTGGGGGCCTTCGTGGCCTTCATCGCCGCCCTCGGCATCGCCTCGCAGTCGCTGCGCCAGCTCGCGAACCTGCAGACGGTGTTCGCGGAGGGCATGTCGGCGGCGCGGCGCCTGTTCGTCGCCCTGGACATCGAGCCGGAGGTCCGCGAGCGGCCAGGCGCCCATCCGCTGCCCAAGGGCGGCGCGACGATCCGTTTCGAGGACGTCGGATTCAGCTACGGCGCGACCGGATTTCCGACCCTGTGCAACGTCAGCTTCGAGGTCCGCCGCGGCGAGACCCTGGCCCTGGTCGGGCCCTCCGGCGGTGGCAAGACGACGATCCTCAACCTGATCCCGCGCTTCTACGACGCCACCGAAGGCCGCGTGATCATCGACGCCGACGACGTGCGCGACGTCACCCTGACTTCGCTGCGCGACCAGATCGCGCTCGTCACCCAGGAGCCGTTCCTGTTCGACGACACCATCCGCGCCAACATCTGCTACGCGCGGCCGAACGCCAGCCAGGCCGAGATCGAACAGGCCGCCAAAGCCGCCGCCGCCCACGACTTCATCATGTCCCTGCCCAAGGGCTACGACACGAGCGTGGGCGAGGCGGGCGCGCGGCTGTCCGGCGGCCAGCGCCAGCGGATCGCCATCGCCCGCGCCTTCCTCAAGGACGCGCCTATTCTGCTGCTGGACGAAGCCACCAGCGCCCTCGACACCGAGAGCGAGGCTCAGGTGCAGGCGGCGCTGAAGCGGCTGATGACCGGGCGCACCGTCATCCTGATCGCCCACCGCCTCTCCACCGTGCGTGGGGCCGACCGCATCTGCGTCATCGACAACGGCCGCATCGTCGAGACCGGCGACCACCAGAGCCTGCTCCGGGCCCGCGGCCTCTACGCCCGCCTGGCCAAGAGCCAGGACCTGGAGGCCCAGGCTGGGGAGGCGGAGACCGCGGCGTGAAGAACCTGCTGCGGAACGACGGGGTCCAGGCGTTCCTCGGCTGGGTCCTCGGGACCTACATCCGCCTGATCCTCAACACCGTGCGCTGGCGCCACGAGAACGTGGAGTGCGTCGAGCCGGTGCTGGCAGGCAAGAGCGGCGCCATCGCGCTCTTCTGGCACGGCCGTATCCCGCTCTGCCTGGCCACCGCCCCGCAGTGGTGGCGCAAGCGTACGCGGGCCTTCGTCAGCCCTTCCGCGGACGGCGAGTTCATTGCCCAGGCGCTGGCCATGGCCGGCTTCCCGGCGATCCGCGTCTCGTCTGCCAAGAAGGGCGACTCGGCCAAGGCGCGCCAGGCTGTGGCGGCGATCCGCGAGGCGGTGACCTGGGTGGCCGGCGGCGGCGCCCTGGTGGTCACGCCCGACGGGCCGCGCGGGCCCAACGAGCTCATCGCGCCAGGCGCCGTGCAGATTGCCAAGCGATCCGGCCAGCCGGTGTTCCTGATGGGCATCGCGGCCAATCCGGCCATCCAGGCCAAGACCTGGGACGAGGTGATGTTCGCCCTGCCGTTCGGGCGCGGCGCCGTAGTCTGGGAGGGTCCGCTGCAGGTCCCGCCGGACGCCGACGACGCCGTGATCGCCCATCTGATCGCCGACTGGTCCGCTCGCCTTTCGGCCGCCACACGCCGGGCCGAGACTCTGGTTGGACGCTCCCGCATTGATCCCACCCGCGGGCGGTGAGACATAGGCGGCAATGGCCCACGCGCACCACGATCATGACCATGCGGACCACGCCCACGATCATGGGCATCACGGCCATTCGCATGCTCACGGCCACCACCATCATCATGCGCCGATCGACATGGGCCGGGCCTTTGCGATCGGGGTGGCGCTCAACACCGTCTTCGTAGCGGTCGAGGCCGCAGCCGGGTTCTGGACGGGTTCGCTCGCCCTGCTGGCCGACGCCGGCCACAACCTCTCCGACGTGCTTTCGCTGCTGCTGGCCTGGGGCGCGGTGGTGCTGGCCCGCCGCGCGCCCACCGAGCGGCGCACCTACGGCCTGCGCAAGGCCACCATCCTCGCATCGCTGACCAACGCCATCCTGCTGATGCTGGCCGTCGGCGCCATCGTCTCGGAATCGATCCGCAGGTTCGCCGAACCGGCGACCGTTTCGACCAACATCGTGATGCTGACCGCAGGCCTCGGCATCGTCATCAACACGGCCACCGCGCTGATGTTCATGCGCGGCAGCAAGGGCGACCTCAACGCCCGCGGCGCCTTCCTGCACATGGCCAGCGACGCGGCCGTCTCGCTGGCGGTGGTGATCGGCGCCGGCCTTATCGCCATCACCAAGATGCAATGGATCGACCCGGCGCTCAGCCTGGGGATCGCCGCAGTGATCGTGTTCGGGACCTGGGGCCTGCTGCGCGACTCCATGGACCTGGCGCTGGACGCCGCGCCCAGGGGCGTCGATGTGGGCAAGGTCCGCGACTGGCTTTGCGGCCTGCCGGGCGTCGCGGAAATCCACGACCTGCACATCTGGGCCATGAGCACGACGGAAACGGCGCTCACCGTGCACATCATCCGCCCCGCCAACGACGACAGCGACCACTTCCTGCACACGGCCTGCGAGGGTCTGGCCGCGCGGTTCAACATCGGCCACGCCACGCTGCAGGTTGAGACCGACGTCGGCCACGTCTGCAAGCTCGCCCCGGCCGAGGTGGTGTGAAGACCCCCACCGTGCCGCTGGCGCTCTACGCCGCGGCGACCGGCCTTCTGGAGCCGCTCGCGCCCGCCCTGCTCCGCTCCCGCGCCAAGGCCGGCAAGGAAGACCCAGCGCGCCTGAACGAACGCCTAGGCCGGCCCACGGCGACCCGACCGGAAGGCCCGTTGATCTGGCTGCACGGCGTGAGCGTCGGAGAGAGCCTGTCGCTCCTGCCGCTGATCGAAGCCCTGAAGGCGCGCCGCCCTGACGTGGCCTTGCTGGTCACCTCCGGCACTGTCACCTCGGCCGCCCTGCTCGCCCAGCGCCTGCCGAAGGGCGTGATCCACCAGTTCGCGCCGGTGGACAGCCCAGGCGCCGCCGCGCGCTTCCTCGACCACTGGCGGCCGTCCGCGGCGCTCTTCGTGGAGAGCGAGCTCTGGCCCAACCTGATCCTGGCCGCCAGGGCGCGTAACGTGAGGCTGGCGCTGCTGTCGGCCCGCATCACGGAGGGCAGCGCAAGGGGCTGGGCGCGGGCGCCGGCGTCGGCGGCCGCGGTGCTCGCCACCTTCGATCTCATCCTGCCGCAGGACGAGGCGACGGCGGATCGCTTGACCGGGCTTGGAGCGCGGATCGGGCCGCAGCTCAACCTCAAGCTCGCCGGGCCTGCCCCGCCCGTCGATGAAAGCCTGGTCGCAACGCTCGCCCCGGCCGTCAGCGGCCGCAAGGTCGTCCTCGCCGCCAGCACCCATCCAGGCGAGGAACCCCTCATCGCGCAGGCCGTCCGCGCGGCCGCGCCCGACGCCCTGCTGATCGTGGCCCCCAGGCATCCGGACCGCGGCCTGCAGGTCGCCGCCGACCTGAAAGGAGTGGGCTTCGACGTCACCCGCCGCGCCGCCGGAGAGCCGCTCGTTGCCGGGACCACCGCCTATGTCGCCGACACCCTGGGCGAGCTCGGCGCTCTCTTTTCAGTGGCCGACGTCGTGGTGATGGGCGGCAGTTTCGTGGAGGGCGTCGGAGGGCACAATCCCCTGGAACCGGCCCGCCTCGGCCGCGCCATCGTCACCGGTCCGCACGTCTTCAACGCCCGCGACGTCTACGCCGAGATGTTCGAGGAGGCCGCCGCCATCGAGGCCGCCGACCCCGAAGCCCTCGCGCGCC
>JBOHKZ010000453.1:0-4092 GCA_050729355.1 Phenylobacterium sp.
GGTCCTACGTCGCCGAACAGCAGCGCTACATCGGCGACCACGTGACTCTGATGGGCGCCGACCTCAACCGGGCGGCCCAGGGACTTCAGGAAAGTCCCATCAAGTTCAACCACTTCCTGGCGCTTCAAGCGTCATACCACGCCTTCCCGGCGGCCTATCTCATCGACAAGGACGGGCGGGTGCTGGCGCGCGCGGAAGGCGCCGATGCGCCGCCGTTCGTCATGCCGCCGCAGTCGAGCATCAAGCGGGCGGACGAGGGCTATATCCAGGTGCCGGCCTTCGATTCCTCCGACCTCATGCGGGCGGTCTACCGGCTGCGCGCCTATCCGGACGCCTACCTCTACGTCGTTCGGCCGGTCGAGAAGGGGATCATCGACCACCTGAAGGAGGCCGACGCTTCGCTCGCCGCCTACCGCGAGGCGGCGCAGAACCGACAGCGGATCCAGACCATCTTCGCGCTCAGCTACGCCGAGACCGCGCTGCTGGTGCTGGTGGGCGCGGTCTGGCTGGGCATGGGCGCGGCGAACACCATTTCGGCTCCTGTGGGCCGGCTCGTGCAGGCCGCAGGCCGCGTCGCCGGCGGCGATCTCAGCGCGCGCGTGGACGCCGAATCCGATCCCGAAGAGATCGCCGTATTGTCCCGTGCATTCAACAGCATGACGAGTGATCTTCAGGCGCAGCAGAAAGCCCTGAAGACCGCCCACGAAGAGGCCGAGGGGCGACGGCAATTCATCGAAACCGTCCTGGCCGAGGTGAGCGCCGGCGTGATCGGTCTGGATCCGAAGGGGCGCATATCGGCCCTGAACCGGCAGGCTGAACTGCTGCTGGACCTGCGGCGCACGCAGGGCCGGGGACGCAAGCTGGGAGACGTGGCGCCGGAGATCGCGGCGGTCGCCGATCAGGCGGCGCGTGGCGCGGACGCCGAAGCCGAGGTGGACGTGGTGCGGGGCCGCGAGACGCGACGCCTGCGCGTGCGGGCCAGCCGAAGCGAGGGCGGCCTGGTGCTGACTTTCGACGACATCACCCGCCTGGTGACCGCCCAGAGGAACGCCGCCTGGCGCGACGTGGCCCGGCGCATCGCCCACGAGATCAAGAACCCGCTGACCCCGATCCAGCTTTCGGCCGAGCGGCTGCGCAAGAAATACCGCAAGGACATCGCGCCCGAGGAACTGGAGACCTTCGACCGCTGCACCGACACCATCGTGCGTCAGGTCGGCGACATCGGCCGGATGGTGGACGAGTTCTCCGCCTTCGCGCGCATGCCCGCGCCGAAGTTCGCCGAGCACGACGCTGCGGAACTGATCCGCGCGGCGGTCTTCGCCCAGCGCGTCGCCAGCCCCGACATCACCGTAGAGCTGGAAGAACCCACCCCCGAGGTCGCGCTGCTCGCCGACGGACGGATGCTGGCCCAGGCCCTCACCAATGTCCTCAAGAACGCCGCGGAGGCGGTGGGCGCGCGGCGTTCGGGAAAGCAGGGACTGATCCGCGCGCGGCTGATTTCCGATGAGGCCGGCGTGACCTTCGAGGTCGAGGACAACGGGGTCGGCCTTCCCGCGAAGGACCGGGACCGCCTGACCGAACCCTATGTGACAACGCGCGAGAAGGGGACCGGCCTCGGTCTCGCCATCGTCAAACGCATCCTGGAAGACCATGGCGGCGATCTGGAACTGACCGATTCGCGCAACGGCGCGGGCGCACTCGCCATCCTGAAACTACCGCCGTCGGCGCGCGTGCGCGCCGCGCCGGCTTCTGAATCCGTGACGGCTTAAAGGGCTAGATGATGGCGGCTGACGTTCTAGTGGTCGACGACGAGGCGGACATCCGTGACCTGGTAGCCGGGATCCTCTCCGACGACGGCTATGCGGTTCGCACGGCGACCGACTCGGAATCGGCGCTGGCCGCCATCCGCGCGCGGCGTCCAGCGCTGCTGATCCTCGACATCTGGATGGCGGGCGGCGGGATGGACGGTCTCGAGCTCCTGGACATGGTCAAGGCGCTCGACGTCGACATGCCGGTGATCATGATCTCCGGCCACGGCAACATCGAAACGGCCGTCAGCGCCATCAAGCGCGGCGCCTACGAGTTCCTGGAAAAGCCCTTCAAGTCCGATCGCCTGTTGCTGGTCGTCGAACGCGCGCTGGAGGCCGCCAACCTCAAGCGCGAGAACAAGCGCCTGCGGACCCAGGCGATCACGCCTGAGGGCCTGCTTGGCAAGTCGATGGCCGCCCAGCAGCTGCGCCAGATGATCGCCAAGCTGGCCGGCGCCAACAGCCGCGTGCTGATCTCCGGCCCGCCGGGATCGGGCAAGGAGACGGTGGCGCGCCTGATCCACGCTGCATCGCCCAGAGCCCGCAATGAGTTCGTGGCGCTGAGCGCGGCAGGCATGACGCCGGAGCGGATGGACGTCGAGCTGTTCGGCCAGGAAGGCGAGGGCGGTCGCCCGGCCAAGATCGGCGTCTTCGAGCGGGCTCACGCCGGCACCCTCTATCTCGACGACGTGGCCGACATGCCGCGCGAGACCCAGGGGAGGATCCTGCGGGTGCTGGTCGAGCAACGCTTCCGCCGCGTCGACGGCGACTCCGACGTCCAGGTCGACGTGCGCGTGGTGTCCTCGACCTCCCGCGACTTGCGCGAGGAGATCGCCGGGGGCCGGTTCCGCGAGGACCTGTTCCACCGCCTGAACGTGGTGCCGGTGAACGTGCCCGGGCTCTCCGAGCGGCGCGAGGATATCCCGGACCTGGTGGAGTACTTCATCCAGCGGATCTGCGACGCCACCGGCATGCCGCGCCGCAAGCTGGCCGACGACGCCCTGGCGACGCTCCAGGTCCGCGCTTGGCCGGGGAACCTGCGCCAGTTGCGCAACAACGTGGAGCGCATGCTGATCCTGGCGTCGGGGGCGCCTTCCGAGCCGATCACCGCCGACATGTTGCCGGCCGAGGCGACGGTCAGCGACCAGGTGGTCAGCCTCGGCGCCGAGCGGATGATCGCCTTGCCGCTGCGCGAGGCCCGCGAGGTGTTCGAGCGCGAGTATCTCAACGCCCAGATGCTCCGGTTCTCCGGCAATATCTCGCGGACCGCCGCCTTCATCGGCATGGAACGCTCGGCGCTGCACCGCAAGCTGAAGTCCCTGGGCCTCTCGGGCGCGCGGGCGCTCGACGAGGAAGTCGCCTGATGGGGCGGATCGCCTACGTCAACGGCCGCTTCGTGCCGCACGCCGAAGCCTTCGTGCACATCGAGGACCGCGGCTACCAACTGGCCGACGCAGTCTACGAGGTCTGGGCCCTGTTCGACGGCAAGCTCGCCGACGCGGAGGGGCATTTCGTACGCCTCGAGCGATCCCTGGGCGAGCTGCGCATCGACATGCCGATGAGCCGCGCCGCCCTGACGCTGGTGCTGAAGGAAGCCGTGAGGCGTAACCGCATCCGCGAGGGCCTGCTCTATCTGCAGGTCAGCCGCGGCGTCGCCAAACGCGACCATGCGTTTCCCACCGAACCGGTGCGGCCGGCCGTGGTCATGACGGTCAGCGCCGTCGACCGCGTCGCCTCGGAAGCCCGCGCCGCGAAGGGCGTCTCCGTGGTCACCACGCCGGAAAACCGCTGGGGCCGTTGCGACATCAAGACGGTCGGCCTGTTGCCCAACGCGCTCGCCAAGCAGAAGGCCCGCGAGGCCGGGGCGGTGGAGGCCTGGTTCGTGGACGAGCTGGGTTTCGTCACCGAGGGCGCGTCATCCAATGCCTGGATCGTCGATGCCGACGGTCGCCTGCGGACCCGCGACACCAACGCCAATATCCTGCGCGGCATCACCCGCAGTACGCTCCTGAGCGTCATCAAGCGTGAGGGGATGGAGGTCGACGAGCGACCGTTCACCCCCGCCGACGCCCTGGCCGCGAAGGAGGCTTTCATCACCGGCGCAGGCACCCTGGTGCTGCCCGTCGTGGCGGTGGACGGCAAGCCGGTGGGCGAAGGAAAACCGGGCCCGGTGGCGACGAAGCTTCGTCGTCTCTATATCGAGCACGCGAAGGCTACGGCGATCTGAACCGCTGGGTGTGATTGCGCCTGTCGCAAATCCGGGTCTAGCTGAACTGGTGTGTGG
>JBOHKZ010000454.1:0-5932 GCA_050729355.1 Phenylobacterium sp.
CCACCATCTCGCCCAGTCGCGACATTTATGCAACAGGCCGACCTTGCGGCAAGAATTCGAATATTGGGTATGGATTGAGCCTGCGCTGAAGCCATCTCCAAGTTATCCCACCGGAATTCACTGAACGTTGGTTACCAAGCCCGAAGCTTCCGAATAGCAAAGCATCCGAGGCCGGCTGAATTGCGAACCCGATGCAATTCCATACCGACCTTCCGACTTTCGAACCTGCAGTATGACGCGACGGAAACCGGGGCGTCCCGGCAAAAGGCCGAGGCCCGCATTTTCGACATCACCGCGATATGTTTCGGTCCTGAAAAACTCTAGCGCGCATTGCTAAGCCGACGGATGCTCCCCGGATTACCGCCGAAGCCCCGCGATAGACGGGGTTCAGGCTCACCGAGGGGGAGGAAACCTCAACATGTTGAAGAGCAGATATTTCTGCGGCGGCTCCGCTATGGCCGTCGTCATGGCCTTCGGATTGGCCCAGGCCGCGGCCGCCGCGGAGGCGAAACCCACAGCAGAAGTCAGCGAAGTCGTCGTCACCGGCTCCTACATCGCCGGCACGCCGGAAGACTCGGCCCTGCCGGTCGACGTGCTTTCCAATGACGTCCTCGAAAAGCAGGGCTCGCCCACGGCGGTCCAACTCGTGAAGACCCTGACGGCCTCGACCTCGGGCCTCGGCGAGAGCAACCGCTACAACGGCGGCGCGGGCACGGCCTCGATCAACCTTCGGGGCTTCGGCGCCTCGCGCACCCTGACCCTGATGAACGGCCGTCGCCTCGCCGACAGCGCCCAGGCGGCCTTCCAGGGCGGCGGCGCGGACCTGAACTTCATCCCGCAGGCCGCCATTGGCCGCATCGAGATCCTGAAGGACGGGGCCGCCGCGACCTATGGCTCCGAAGCGATCGGCGGGGTGGTCAACTTCATCACCCGCCGGGACCTGCAAGGCTTCGAGCTGGTCGGCGACTACTCCGCGATTTCCGACTCCGACGGCGACTACCGCGCGAGCCTCGCCTACGGCTGGCGTGGCGACGACGGCAACATCCTGCTGACAGCCGGCTACCGGCATCGCAGCCGCCTCGACGCCAAGGACCGCGGCTGGGCGATCCAACCGTTCGAGAGCGTCAACTACGGCGGCTGGTCGGGGAACTCCAACCCCGGGAACTACGTCGCCAACACCCCGGCGGGCGCGTTCCTGTTCCGCGACAACGGCTGCGCCGAACTCGGCGGCACCCTGACCAACACAGTGGGAACCCTCGTCGTCCCGGTGAACCCGTTGAGCCCCGTGGCCGCCAACTCGGCGTGCCGGTTCCAGTTCACCAACTACAACGACATCGTGAACGAGGAAGACCACTACCAGCTCTACGCCGAGGCGAACTACGACTTCGGGGACAACCTGCGCTTCCACGGCGAAGTGGCCTGGAACCGCAACAACACGCCCAACCAGCGACTGTCGCCCGCCAACGGCAACACCCAGTTCCCGACGCCCACGACGCTGGGCGGCCTCTCCGGCTCGACGGCTCCTCCCGGAGCGCTGAACTTCTTCGTCCGCTACAATGTGCCGGGCAACAACCCGGGCCTGCGCGACATCTCCGGCCAGGCGGCGGGCAGCACCTGCCAGCTCACGGCGGCGGTCTGCGCGTCGATCATCGCCGCCGGCCCGCTGGGCGTCGACATCTCCCAGACGGCGTTCCGCTTCATCGCCAACGCCGGCCATCCGACCAACCCGGACAAGGCCGACCACCAGCAGATCCAGGCCACGGCCTATCGGGTCTCGGGCGGGTTCTCAGGCGACATGTGGCATGACATCCACTGGGACACGAACCTGACCTACATGAAGACCGAGGCGGTGGTGAACACCAACGACCTCCTGGTGGACCACATCCAGTTGGCCCTGAACGGCTTCGGCAGCCTGCAGAACGATCCGAATTCCTGCACGCTCACCGAGCGCCAGAACCCGGCCAACGCCGGCAACAACGCGGTCGGGTGCTATTTCTTCAATCCGATGTCGAGCTCCATCGCGACCAGCGCCACCAACGGCCAGACCAACCCGTTCTTTCGCGGAAACGCCAATCCGGCGGTGCTCAACAACCCGCAGATGCTGGAGTGGCTCTACGGCAACTACACCAACTCGGCGACGGCGGAGATCTTCACCGCGGAGGGCGTGCTGAGCGGAGATACGTCGATCCAGCTGAACGGCGGGTCGGTCCAATGGGCCGCCGGCACCCAGTATCGCTGGAACCGCGACACCAACATCTACGGCGCGCTCTTCAACAACCAGATCAACCCGTGCGTCGACTCCATCGACGACAAGACGCCGGTCTGCGGCGCGCCGGCCGGCCCGCTGATTTTCTTCGGATCGAACGCCAACTCCGACTACACCCAGAGCGTCACGGCTCTGTTCGGCGAAGTGCGGCTGCCGCTCCTGGAGAACCTCGAGGCGACGGCCGCGGTGCGCTACGAGAAGTTCTCGAACGGGCTCGACACCACCAATCCGAAGCTGGCCGTCAAGTGGCAGGTCGTGGACTGGCTGGCGCTCAGAGGCACCGTCGGCACCACCTTCCGCGCGCCCACGGCGGCCCAGATCAACCCCGGCTGCGCCGTCGGCGTGGCCAACCTGGGCGGCCAGTACCGTGCGGTCCAGACCTGCGGCAACCCGGACCTGAAGCCGGAAACCGCCGACAGCTACAGCGTGGGCTTCATCGTGCAGAAGGGCGGCTTCAACGCCACGCTCGACTACTACCTGTTCAAGTTCAAGGACGAGCTGACCACCGAGGGCTCTAGCAACCTGTTCGCGGCGATGTTCACCCCGAACCACTGCAACGACCCCGCCTTCGCGGCGCTGCAGGCGCGCTTCACGTTCTCCAACGCCGGTTGCGCTGCGGCCAACGTGCTGCGGGTCGACACCTTCACGGTGAACGGCCCCAGGACCGAGACCTCAGGTTACGACTTCCGGGCGTCCTACGACTGGGACGGCTGGTTCGACGCGGCCTACCAGGTGGGTGTCGAGGCGACCTACCTGAAGAAGTACGCCCGCGGAGCCTTCACGCTCTTCGGCGCCGACAGCGTGGTGTTCGCCGCGCCGTTCGACCGGGCCGGCACCCACGACCTGCAGTCGGCCTTCTTCTCCTATCCGCAGACCCGCGCCAACTTCTGGCTCAACTGGCACAAGGACGAGATCAACGTCCGCTACCAAGTGCGCTACGCGGAAGGCACGGTGGCTGCGATCAACACGGCCAACGACGTGATCGTCCCCTCGGCGGCGGCGCCCGGCTATGTCGCCGGAACCATCGGCAAGCTGAACGACTACTGGCAGCACGACATCACCGTGCAGGCGAACCTGCCCTGGGACACCCAGGTGACGTTGAGCATCCAGAACCTGTTCGACAAGGACCCGCCGGATGCGCCCAGCAACTACAACTACGACTACACCACCGGGAACCCGCTCGGCCGGGTCTTCCAGATCGGGGTGAAGAAGCACTTCTGATCGCGCCTGACCGGCAGAGGGGCGCCAGCGCGAGCTGGCGCCCCTCTCATGTTCAGGGCCGGGCCTTGGGCGGCAGGGCCTTCACTTCATCCGGCGTCAGCTTCTTCACGCTGCGGACAGGGCAGCGCAGCGGCCCGATCGGCGAGTGGGTCACCACATCGGCGTCCATGCCGGTGCAGATCGACGAGCCGGCGCGCGAGACCAGCGCGATCCGCTGGTTCCAGTCCAGGTCCTGGCAGGTCCCGAACATCTCGAACTGGTAGACGTCGCGCACGCCCACCCGGACGTAGAGGGTCTTGTCGTCCGGCGCGGCGAAGCCGTCGGCGTTGCGGGTGAAGAAGCACTGGTTCTTCGAAGGCTGGGCCGGAGTCTCGGCGAACGCCGGGGTCGAGGCGGCGGCGCCAACGGTCAGGAGCGCCACCATGGCGACGGCGGCAGTGGTTCTGGTCTGCATCATGCGGTCCTTGAGCTCGGTCACGAACTTGGAACACGCCCCTCGCCAGACATATAGGGGCCGGCGGCTGAGCCGCTAGGAACCGCGCCGGGCGGCGCGGCGGCGAAAGCGCTCCGGATCGACCAGCTCCGCGAGGGGAGCCGGCAGGGGCGAGGGCGCGCCCATCGCCAGGGCCGCGACATGCTCGGCCAGCAGCGGGGCCAGGGAAAAGCCGCGCGACCCGAAACCGGTCAGGACATAGAGGCCGGGATCGCCGTCCGGAGCCGGGCCGGCGATCGGGGCGCGGTCAGGCGTGGTCGCGCGGATCGACGCTCTGCCCTGCAGGGCGCAAGCCGCCAACTGCTCGGCAAGTTCAGGCCGGACCTGAGCCACGGTTGCGAGGTTGCGAGCGTGATCGGCCGCCCGCACGTCGGTCTCGGTGTCGTCGCGGTCGTAGGTCGCTCCGAAGAGCAGGCCGTCGCGGGTGGGCACGGCGTAGCCGCCCCAAGCCAGCGCGCCCGGCGGGTCGGCTAACCCGCGGACGAAGCTGGCCTGTCCTCGAAACGGCTTCAGGGGCAACCCCGCGCAGAGGTTGGCGGAGTCCATGGCCGCCGCCACGATGACGGCGTCGGCGCGGACGACCACACGCTCATCCTTATCCAGCAGGACCCATCCGCCCTCCTCCCGGCGGAGCGCATGGACGTCGCCTTTGACGGTTTCGGCAGCCCAGGCGCGCAGCACGGCAGCCGGCTCGACCACCAGGGCCGCACGTAGAGCGAGGCCCTCGTCGGTCGCCTTCATCGTTGCGGGTTCGAAGAGGTCGGACGCCGCGATCTTCGCGAACCGGTCGGCGTCGCGCGGCTGGGTCGCCAGCTGCAGCACCCCGCGGGAGATGACCGCGTCCGGCAGGTCGTCATAGAGCGCCGTGGCCCGACGAAAGGCCTGGGCGAAGAGCTCGGCCGGCGGGCCCAGGCCTGCGTCCAGCCTCGGGGTCACCAGGGCGGCGGGATTGCCGGACCCGCCGGCGCCCGGCGCCTCGGCCTCGACGAGCACGGCTTCTCCGCCCAGGGCGCGGATCGCCCAGGACGCCGCTGCGCCAGCGATCCCCGCGCCGACGATGGCGACCTTGCGCGGGGCAGGCGGCTCCGTCGCCAGGCCGGGCAGGCGCGCCTCCAGCCGCTCGCGCTTGCGCCCGAACCCCGGCCGCTTCTCGACCTCGAAACCGGCGGCGGCGAGGCCGCGGCGAACCTGTCCCGCGACGGTGAAGGTGGCGGCCCGCGCGCCGGGCGCGGAGCGTTGGGCCGTCAGGGCCAGAACCTCGTCGCGCCACATCGCGGGATTCACCGCCGGGGCGAAGCCGTCCAGGAACCACGCGTCGGCGCGGCCGCTCCAGCCGGCGAGGGCGGGCTCCACCTGCATCACGGCGACGTCGAGGATCGCGGCGAATTCCGGAAGGTCGACCCGATGCAGGCCGCGGGCCTGGCCGGGCCAGCGCGCCAGCAGCGGTTCGGCGACCTGCGACAGCTCCGGCCAATGCGCCAGGGCCCGGGCGGCGTCCGCGGCTGTGACCGGGTGAGCTTCGACAGAGAAGATGTGCAGCTGACCGTTCGGTGGTCGGGCGCGGCGCCACAGATCCAGCAGCGCCAGGATGTTCAGGCCGGTCCCGAACCCGAGCTCCCCCACCACGAACCGCCGCCGCCCGGCCCAGGCGTCCGGCAGGCCGCAGCCCTCGAGGAACACCGCGCGGCTCTCCGCCAAGCCGTCTTGCGCCGAGAAATAGAGGTCGCCGTAGAGCCTCGATCGCGGCTGCCCGTCCTCGCTCCAGGCGAGGGCGCTGTCGGAAGGGGCGTCGGAGCTCATGCCCGCTCAGGATAGGTCATCTGAAACGAAAAGAGGGCCGCCCCGATGGGACGGCCCTCCAATTCGCGAAAGTCGCGTGGAGCTTAGTGCTTTTCCGGGGGCGCAGCCGGGGCCGGAGCGGCAGCGGCGGCCGCGGCGTCGGCGGGCGGAGC
>JBOHKZ010000455.1:0-2506 GCA_050729355.1 Phenylobacterium sp.
CACCGCCTCGCCGCTGGCCAGTTTCGGCAGCCACGCCTGCTTCTGCACCTCCGATCCGGCCTGCAGCAGGAACTCCGCCGCCAGATAGATCGACGACGACACCGGGACCGGCGCCAGCGCTCGGCCCAGCTCCTCGGCCGCCAGGCAGAGCTCCAGGTGGCTCAGCCCGACGCCGCCGTATTCCTCGGGGATCGCCGCGCCCAGCACGCCCATCTCGGCCAGGCCCTTGTAGAGCGCCCGGTCGAACGGCTCGGGGCCTTCCAGGATCGCCCGGTTGGCCGAGGGCGGGCTGCGCTCGCTCAGGAAGCGGCGGATCTGGTCCTGCAGCCCCTTCTGGTCGTCGGAGAAGTCCAGGTTCATGGCGGCGTTTCCTCGAAGGTCGTCTCAGCAATTGGCGCCCACATGATCGACCTGACGCAACGCCAGTCCAGCCTAATCCCGGTTGGCTCTGCGTCAGCCGCCAGTCGTGCTAGGCGTCGTTCGAACAGTCTCGGCAAGAAACCCCCATGGCGACGCTTCCCGACATCGAGCTGAGGCTGCTGCGCGCCTTCACCGTGTTGGCGGAGGAGCTGAACTTCGGCCGCGCCGCCGAACGGCTGCACATGACCCAGCCGGCGCTCTCCGCGCAGATCCGCCAGCTGGAGCATCGCCTGGACCTGATGCTCTTCGAACGGAGCACCCGCCGGGTGGGGCTCACCAGCAAGGGCGCGGCGCTGCTGGCGCCGGCCCGCGACCTGCTGAACGAAAGCCGCCGGTTCGGCACGCTGGCCGCCCAGCTTCGCGGCCGGCCGCAGCGGCGACTGGTGTTTGGGGCCGCACTCTACACCTTCGGCATTCCCGAGCGGGACACGCTGCTGGAGGCCTTCTTCCTGCGGCATCCGGATTTGCCGCTCACCGTCTCTCCACTCTGGCAGCGCGAGATGGCCCGCGCGCTGCTGCGGGAGGAAGCCGACCTCGCGCTGATGCTGGGAACGCCGGTCCCGCTCGCCCAGTGGGAGGCCGAGCACACGGCCGAGGTGATGTTCCCCGACGTGCTGCCGCGCATGGTGTTGCGCCGCGAACGGGTCTGCCTGCTGCTGCCGCGGGAGTCGCCGCTGGCGAAATTCAGCGAGGTTCCGGCGGAGCTGCTGGCCGGGTCCACGGTCGCCATGCTGGGCGCGACGCACGGCAGCCCGATCCTGGCCCCGGTGCAGCGGGCGCTGGGCGCGGCGAACGCCCGGCTCACCGTACCCCCTGAGCACCACGGGATGGGCGTGGAACGCTATGGGCGGCAGTTCAGGATACCCGCCATTTCGCTGGGCTGGTTCGGGACCGGCGGGGCGGATGACCCCGACATGGTGCGGCGGCCCGTGGAAGGGCTCACGATCGGGACCGAACTTGCACTGGTGCGACGGCCCGGCGTTCCGCGTCCGGGCGCTGAGCTCTTCTGGGAGGAAGCGCGGGCGCGGTTCGAGACCGCGACCATCTACGAGCCCGAGGCCTGACCGGCCGGCTCAAGCCGCCGCGGTGACCCGTTCCGTCGACAGGTGCGCGATCGCCTGCGACAGCGTGTCGATGGCCGTATCGATCTGGCGGCTCTCGGCCCGCAGCACTTCCAGGCGGTGGCGGAAGAGCTGCAGGGCCAGCGTGTTCTGCGCGGCTTCCCCCTGATCGTCGTAGGTCTCGAGCAGGTGGCGGATCTCGGCCAGCGACAGCCCGACGCCGCGCCCCTGGACGACCAGCCTCAGGCGGGCCCGGTCCTTGTACGAGTACACCCGCTGCATCTGCCGTCGACGCGGCGCCAGCAGGCCCTGGTCCTCGTAGAAGCGCAGGGCGCGCGCGGTGCAGCCGAATTCACGGCAAAGCTGAGTGATGGAATAGGTGCGGAAGCGGTCGGCGCAGAGAAGCTTGCTCATGGGACCTCCCGAGCTCTTTTTGGCTCACCCAACCGTGCGCCGCTCCGTAGCGGGCGTCCAATCGTCTATTGCCGCGGATTAATAACCAATCGTGATGGATCGACAGCGGTCTGAGCCGCGCGTCGCCCTACGGCAGGGGTCCGGCTTCCGCATAACAGTTATCCGCCGCCGACCCGTACAGAGCGCCGCCGCGCATAGATACCTTACGCCTCGAGCCGCGCCGTCGCCGGCGGCGCACCTTCGACCAAGCGATTGAAATGAATCCACGCCGAGGGACCAAGTTCGTCGCCCTTGGTCCCTCAACGGAGTGAGCCTCGATGATCGACGAAGACGGTCCCCACTATTTCGTGGCGTTCCAGACCCCGGGTCCCAAGTGGGTTAAGGGCGTGAAGTACAACGAGCAGCCCGAGTTCTTCGACCACGTCGGTTACATGACTCAGCTCGCCGAGAAGGGTCTGACCGTCCTGAGCGGTCCTTTCATGGAAAAGGCCGGCGGCCTTCACGGCGTCCTGGCGGACGGGGGCATGACGATCTTCAAGGCCGCCGATCTGGCGGAAGCAACGAAGATCGCGACCGACGACCCCACGGTGAAGTCCGGCATGCTGAACGTC
>JBOHKZ010000456.1:0-2240 GCA_050729355.1 Phenylobacterium sp.
CAGTTGAGCGGCACGCTCATCGACGGGGCGCCGGCGATGTTGTGGATCGGCGTATAGCCCACGTACTCGGTGAGCCGGGCGGCCAGCGTATCGAAGTCCACCAGCGGCCCGACCTCGCCCAGCTTCAGCGCCGGCGACGACAGGACCGGCGACAGCACGACGTCGAATTGGTGCGACGGGAACCAGGTGTCATAGGCGATCGCGTTCTCGTGCAGCCGCCCCAGCGCCGCGCCGAGCGCCTGCGGCCCCGCCTTCCTGGCCAACTCAATCATGCCCAGGCTGAAGGGCTCCAGGACGGTGGCGTCCGGCGCCTTGCCCATCGCCCTGGTGAGCCCGGCCGCCAGGCCCATGGCGCCATTCGCCCAGAACAGCAGGAAGTCCTGGATGAACTGGCCGCCGTCGAAGGGCAGGTGGGTGTAGTCGACCCGGTGGCCCAGGCTCGTCAGGAGCTTGGCGGCGCGGGCGTTGGCCGCGGCCACTTCGGGCTGCGGACTGTGGCCCATGCCGTTCTCCAGCAGCACCCCAACCCGTAGGCGCCGCTTGCCGGGTCCCGTCACGAAGCCGACCGGCGGCAGTTGCGCGCCCTTGCCGGAATCCTCGGTGGCGGCGAACAGCGCGGCGGAATCCCGGATGCTGCGCGACACCACGTGCTCGACCCCGATGTCGCTGATCCGCGTCTCGTTGCGCGTCCCGATCATCCGGCCGCGCGAGGGCTTGAGGCCGAAGAGACCGCAGTTGGACGCCGGGATTCGGATCGAGCCGCCGCCGTCGTTGGCGTGGGCCACCGGCACGATCCCGGCCGCCACCGCCACGGCCGACCCTCCCGAGGAGCCGCCCGAGGATCGCGTCGGGTCCCAGGGATTGCGGGTGAGGCCCGTGGCCACCGGCTCCGTGGTCGGCAGGAAGCCGAATTCCGGCGTGGCCGACTTGCCGATCGTCACCAGCCCGGCGCGGTCGAAGGCGTCGATGTAGGGCGGCTGGCTTCTGGCGGCCTGCGCGTAACGCCCCGACTGCGAACCGTTACGCGTGGGCAGGCCGACATAGTCGTTAAGGTCCTTGATCAGGAACGGTACGCCCGCGAACGGCCCCGACAGACCGCCGGCGCGCGCCTTCGCCAGCGCCCGGTCGAAGTCAGAATTGACGATGAAGTTCAGCTGACCCTGCAGCTTCTCGGCCCGCGCCACCGCCTGCTCGACGGCCTCCAGCGCCGTCATCTCGCCCTTGCGGATCCGCGCCGCCATCTCGGTGGCGTCGGGCCAGGGCGAGGCGGCTGGCGCCGGTTTGGACGCGGCCAGAGCCCGCCCCGCCGCCAAGGCCATGGGCGCGGCGGCGAGCGCGCGGCGGGTGATCCTGGTCATCGTGCGTCCCCCAAGGCCGATCCGGTCTGCAGCCGGACTCAGGCGCCAGCTTGGCCATCATGGACCGGAGCGCGCAATGGGCAGGTGGAGGTCGCTAGTTGCGGGCGACGTGCTCGGGTTTCCCCTTGCGCTTGGTCGACGCCAACTCCTCCAGCTCCTTCTCGCTCATCGAGGCGGCCATCTGCTTGGAAGCGCCTCTGAGCTTGGATTTCGGCGTGTCGCCGCGCTTGGCGGAAAGCGCGGCGCCGGCGGCTTTCTGCTGGGCTCCGGACTTGGCTGGCATGTCTTGTCCTCCGCGTTGGCCGAGCCGACAGTGGCCGGCCTCGCCACGGAAACCCGCATTGCCGCGGGAGGTTCACGGCCGAGAGGAGGCCCAGGCTGGCCAGCAACACCGAAAGCGAGGCCAAGCGACGCACGCTCCCGCGCCTTCGGGTTCGCCTGCGCGAGCTTTATCGGGGGCAGAGCGCCGGGGCCGTCCGGTTCCGGCTATGCGTCGTCGCGATTGACCTGCTGCTGATCGGCTTCTTCATCGCCGCGCCATTCATGCGCGAGTCCCCGGTCTTCCTCGCGATCGACTACAGCGTCGCCTTTATCCTGGCCCTCGAAATCGCCGCGCGGGGTTTGGCCCACGTCAGCCTGAAGGTCTGGCTGCGGCGGCCGGCGACCTGGGTGGATTTCTTCGTGCTCGCGACGTTGCTGTTCCCGCTGTGGCTGTTCAACCTGGCGTTCTTGCGGGTGCTGAGGCTGTGGTCGCTCGTCCACAGCGAGGTATTCTGGGACACCGTCGGGCGCCGATACGGCGAGACGCGATGGGAGGACGCCGGCAAGTCGCTGGCGTCCCTGGTCACCTTCATCTTCGTCGCCACGGGCTTCGTCTACACG
>JBOHKZ010000457.1:0-6672 GCA_050729355.1 Phenylobacterium sp.
CGTCCGGCGCGTACCCACGTCCGCGCCGGACGCCGAGCTCAAAACAGCGTTCCGAGGGTGATCAGTCGAAGCGAGGCCACGAACCAGGCGAAGGCCATGCAGGCCCCGGCCAGGATCGCGCTGGCCAGCTTCGCTCGCCAGCCGGCCGCCGCATCGCGCCAGACCACGACGACGTTCCACACGGCGAGGATCGCGCCCGCCAAGCCCAACAGGCAAAGACCCTGGGCGGTGCGCAGCCAGACGTTCATCCGGTCGTCCAGCAGGCTGATGTCGGCGACCTTGCTCACCATCCAGGCGTAAACGCTCACCGCAAGGAGGTCGGCGAGCGCGGTCAGCTTGACCAAGCGGTGCAGCAGGGCCCGCCGCCCGGTGAGGGCGAAGGGGTGTCCATAGTGTCGGCGCGCCAGGGCCTGCAGGGGCCAGGCAAGCACCGCCAGCGCGAGGGTCGCCAAAGTCGCGAGTGCGAGCGGAATATTCCAGGCCGGAGAGGCCCATCCCGGCGTCCGCTGGTAGATCGCGTAGAGATCGCCATCGATCGCGAAGGCTTCCACCCGACTATCGCGGACGATCGCCGAAATCCGGCTGCCCGACGGGCTCTGCCAGAGGTAGGGCCCGACCTCGCGCAAGACCTCCGGCTCTCCGGCCGGCCCGGTGACGTTGCTCGCCCGCAACGTCCCATCCGGCTCCGCCGTCAGCTTGACCGGCGTCAACAGTCCAATCACGGCCAGGAAGCTGGTCTCCTGCCGCTGCGCTGACCGGTACTCGCCGGCCATCTGCGCGGCGTGGGCCTTGGCCGTGGGCAAGGTGGGCAGCGGCGGCCGGGCGTCCGGAAAGTACCGGTCCATGAAATTCGCGAGCAGCAGATGCCGGATGTTCGAGGTCTCCGCGTCATTGCCTCGGCCGTTCAGGGAGACGAAGACTCCGACATTGTCGTCCGGCAACAGCGACAGCTGAGAGTGTGACCAGTGGGTATCGCCAGCGTGGCCGATGATCGTGTGGCCGTTGCGGTCCTGCGAGAGGAAGCCCAGCGCCAAGCTCTTGATGTGCGGGACGATCTCCCGCTGCGGCGTGTGCATTTGCCGCGCGGTGGCCTCCTGGAGAATCCGGGCGTCGCCGAAACGGCCGTTCTGCAGGTGGGCGATCATGAAGCGGGCCAAGTCGTCGCCGCTGGCCGACATCGACCCCGCCGGCGCGGGGCCGACGATCTCGAAGGGCTTGGCCGGACGCGACGCGCGCTCGTAGGCGCGGGCGACCTGAGCCGCCATCGCCCCTGGCGGCGGCTCGCGGAATGTCGAATGCGCCATGCCCAGCGGCGCAAAGATGTGGCGCTCGACATAGGTGTCGAAGGGTTCCCCGGAGACCCGTGTGACGATGTAACCCGCCAGCGCCGCCCCGTAGTTGGAATAGGCCGGCGTCTCGCCAGGCGGGTGGATCCGTGTCGGGGCGGTGGTCTTGACGTAGGCCGCAAGGCTGGGGCGCAAGTCCATTCTGTCGACGAAGATTCGCTTGAAGCGGTCCTCATAACCGGGGGTGTGGGTCATCAGGTTCCGCAGGGTGATCGGTTTGCCGTCGCGCGGTGGGACCTTGAAGTCGAGATAGGTGTTGATGTCAGCGTCGAGGTCCAGCTTGCCCTGCTCCACCAGCTGCATCACCGCGGTCCAGGTGAACAGCTTCGAGACCGATCCCGGTCGGATCAGCGTCACCTGCGGATCCATCTTCCGACCCGCTTCGACATCAGCGTAGCCGTAGCCCCGCTCGGTTAGCACCTCACCGTCTTTGACCACGACCACGACCGCTCCGGCGATGTCGCTGCGCGCCAGGGCGTAGGGCAGGAAGCCATCGAGCCAGCTGTCGAGGTCCGGCTTGGCAAGGCTCGGCGCCTGGGCCGCGACGAGCTTGGGCGCGATCGTCCGGGCCGAGGCGAGGGCCGGGGAGGGCGCGGGACCCGCGGCCTGGGGCGCCTGAGCCTGGGCCGTCAGGCCCGTGACCAGGGTCGCCAAGACCGCCAGAAGGATCATTCGGAGCCGCATTGCCAAGTTCCTCCCGGCGGAGTGCGCCGCCCTCTGGTCGTTACCAGCCCGCCGGCCCAGCACGATCGCCGCGGCGATGGATGACGGATTTTCCGGCCTGGCGCCGCCCCAGCTCAGGACGAGTCCGCCGCCGAACGCGACCGGCAAGCATTTATCAATTGGGAAAGTTGCTGTCGCGCGAGAAAATTCGCGACGATCGTGTCAGGCGCATCGGAGTCGCACGGATCGGTCGTGTCCCGGACGTCAGGCCCTTGCGCATCACCGGCCTCCCGCGGAGCTTTCGCGCCCCGATCTCAAAATGCGAGCGAGCTGAACGCCGGGCGGCGCATCCGCAATCGAGATAATTCTTGCATCAACGGAAAAATCATTTCCACTAGCTCGGGGCGCTCCCGCGCGCTGCGCAGCGATCGCGGCTTGGGGCGCGGGCGCGGACTTGGGGAGAGCCAATCGATGCTGGGTCAAATTCGGAGTGCGGTCACCGGCGTTGCCTTCGCGCTTTTGGCAAGTACGCTCGCGGGCGTACTCCTGGCGCTGGCGGCGACAGCGGCCCTCGCCGCCCAGCCCGCCGCGGCCGCCGTCCCGGCGCCGACGCAAGGGGAAGCGGCCAAAGCCAGGCCCGAACTGACCAAGGCCGACGTCGACACCTGGCTCGACGGTCTCATGCCCTACGCCCTCGCGCGGGCGGACATCGCTGGAGCGGTCGTGGTCGTGGTCAAGGACGGCCAAGTGCTGACCGGTCGTGGCTTCGGCTATGCCGACGCTGCGGCGCGAACGCCCGTCGATCCGGCCACGACGATGTTCCGTGTCGGCTCGATATCGAAGCTGTTCACCTGGACCGCGGTGATGCAGCTGGTGGAGCAGGGCAAACTGGACCTCGACGCCGACGTCAACAAATACATCGACTTCAAGATCCCGCCCTATCACGGCCGGCCGGTCACCTTGCGGGACATCATGACCCACACGGCCGGGTTCGACGATGTTGTCAAAGGCGGGTTCCGATCCTCAGGCGACGTCCCGCCTTTGGGGGCTGTCGTGAAGCGGATGCTGCCTAAACGGATCTATGAGCCCGGCGCCACGCCGGCCTATTCCAACTATGCGACCGCCCTGGCCGGGTACGTGGTCGAACGGGTGTCCGGCGAGCCCTACGACACCTACGTCGAGCGCCACGTCTTGCAGCCGCTGGGCATGACTCATTCGAGTTTCCGCCAGCCGCTGCCCGCGAACCTCAAGCCCTTCATGTCCAAGGGCTACACGACCATCACCGGCGACGCCAAGCCGTTCGAGCTCATCTCGGTTCCTCCGGCGGGGGCACTGTCGGCGTCCGGGGACGACATGGCGAAATTCATGATCGCCCATCTCAACCAGGGCGCGGGCCTGGTGCGGCCGGAGACCGCCCGGATGATGCATGATCCGGTCCGCGTCACCGTCCCCGGCCTGAATCGTATGGCGCTCGGCTTCTACGAACAGAAGATCAACGGACTCACCGCGATCGGCCATGGCGGGGACCTGCAGTACCAGCACAGTTACCTGTGGCTCCTGCCCGATCAGAAGGTCGGAGTCTTCTTCTCGATCAACAGTTCCGGCGCGCGCTCCGAGAGTTTTCCCCTGCGGCTCGCCTTCTTCCAGGCCTTCGGTGATCGGTACTTCCCAGCCCCGGCGCACACCCTGGTGGAACTGCCCACCGCCAAGGCGCACGCCAAGATGCTGGCCGGCCGCTATTTCGAGAGTCGCGGCAACTTCAACACCTTCCTCGATATCGGGCACTTCCTGGACCAAACCGTCGTCGGCCTGGACAAGCATGGTCGTCCGCTGGTCCCGGACGCGTTCGGCGGCAGGCCGCGACAGTGGATCGAGGTCGCGCCCTTCGTGTGGCAGGACGCCTATGGGCCTCAGCGCTTGGCCGCCAAGGTCGAGAATGGCAAGGTTGTGCGTTGGAGCATCGATGCCGTTTCGCCATTCGAGGTCTGGCTCCCCACACCCTGGACCCGCAGCGCCGGATGGCTGATGCCGGCCTTCCTCGTAGGGCTGGGAGTCACCGCGATCACGGCCCTGGTCTGGCCCATCGGCGCCATCGTGCGGCGCCGATACGCCGCGCCCCTCAGCCTTTCAGGCATCGGTCTCGTCTTGCACCGGCTGGTGGGGAGCTTCGCCTGGCTCACGTTGGCGACCTTGCTCGGGTGGGGGGTCTTCATGAAGTCCCTGCTTCGCAGCGAGGGCGACATCGACGGATGGATTTGGGCCCTGGAGATCGTCAGCCTCGTCACCTTCGTCGGCCTGGCCGCCACAGCGCTCTGGAGCGCTGCGCGGTCCTGGACCGGTCCAGTGGGTTGGGGCGCGCGGGCCTGGTCGACCCTGCAGGCAGCCGGCGCGTTGGTGATGCTCTGGGTGGCGCTCGCCTTCCATCTCATCAGCTTCGGCGTCAATTTCTAGGCCCGGCGGCTTACCCCTTTCCGGGCCCGCCACTGCCGGGCAGCGAAGGGGCGTGTCGCGACGGGAGCCGTTGGCCGCGCCTGCGCCCCGTCCACACGTTTGGGCGACGGGCGTCCGCCGCGCTCGACGTCGGCTGAACCGTGGGGCCACGTCGCGATCGACCCCGGCGCAGTGTGGCCGCCGCGAGGGGCGCGGCGGGCGCGCCGTCTCGCCGTCATGGAGGCGAGCCAGGAACGTTAGGCCACAGGCGCGCCGGTCGACCGGATGGTCAGCGCTTCGCGCGGGAGGCCCTAAGGCGCCAGTAGGGCCGGGGACTCAGGTGGCTGGGTGACGACGTGAAGGTCGCCCAGGTCAGGGCCCCTGTGAGCTCACCGTCAAGATCGAGCGCGGATGGCCCACAACCGCCCCGCCGACCCCACATCGGCCTGGGCCGCGCGCTTATCCGTTGGTCAGGAGCAGGTTCCGGCCGGCGGCGTCTTCGGAAGCGGTCGGCCCGACAGGAGGCCGGTGGGCTTTCCGTCCTCGAGCTCGACCCCGCCGTTGACGATGACGTCGACGACCCCTGTCGACAGCACCTTCGGTTCGGTGAAGGTGGCCCGAGCGTGGTAAGCCTTCGGATCGATCACCGCGATGTCGGCGAAGTATCCAGGTTTGATATAGCCCCGCGCCTTGAGGCCGAAGGTGTCCGCCGCGAACCCGGTCGAGCGGTGCACGAACTGGACGGGCGTCAGCACCTTACGGGCGACCACGTAGTTCTCCCACAGTCGGGTGAAACTTGCGTAGCCCCGGGGATGTCCGCCGTTCGCGCCGTCGCTCGAACTCATGACCCAAGGCTTGGCCATGACCTTGACGATATCGGGTTCGGTGATGACGAAGATCACCGCGCCGGCGCTGCCCCCGCCTTCCTTGAGCACGCGTATCGTCGCGTCGATCGGCGTCACGCCCCATTGGGCTGCGAGCTCGGAAATGCGCTTGCCGACGTATTCAGGATGCTTCGGCGCGTTGGAGATCATCACCTTCTCGGCGATGCCGGGGGTCAGCCCGTTGTCCGCGCGGATCCGCGCCAAGTCTTCCGGATTGTCGAACCGCTTGAGCATGGCTTCGCGCCCGCCGGCCTGCGCCCACCGCGGCATAACTACGTCGTCGAGACCGGTCGCCGCCGCGGTCCAGGGGTATTGATCGGCCGTCACGTTCTGCCCCTTGGCGCGGGCGGCCTCGATCAGGGCGATCAGCTCGGCCATATCCTGCCCGTCGGGGCGCGGACCGTTCGTGACCTTGATGTGGGCGACGTGGAGCGGCGCACCGCTCTCCTCGCCGATGCGGATCGCTTCCTTCAGTGAGGCGACAACGCCGACCGAGTTGCTGCCCTCGTCGCGCTGGTGCGTATCGTAGAGGCCGCCGCGCTTGCCGGCTTCCTTGGCGACGGCGATCACCTCGTCCACCGAGGCGTAGCTCTGGGGCGCGTAGAACAGGCCGGAGGACAGGCCGATCGCCCCTTCGCACATGCCCTTCGCCGCGAGCGATTTCATCGTCTCAAGTTCCGCCGGTGTGGGCGCGCGGTCGTCCTGCTTCAGGACCCGCTCGCGGATTCCGCCGAATCCCACGTAGGACGCCACGTTCTGACCGATGCCCAGGCTCCGCATCTTGTCGAACTGCGTCTTGATGTCCGGACCGGCAAACCCGTCGACCCCGATGATGCTTGTCGTGACGCCCTGCATGACCTGCCGCGCCACAAGCCTCTGCGACGCGTCCGCCGACAACAGCTCCCGGTCCGCATGCGTGTGTGCGTCGATCAGGCCGGGCGTGACCATCAGGCCCTTGGCGTTGAGGGTTTTCTTGGCCCGCAGACGCGCCTTCGAGGCGTCGCCGACGAAGACGATTCTGTCGCCGACGATCCCGATATCCTTGACCGAGGGCTCGGCCAGGTCCCCAGCGTAGACCGTGCCGCCGGCGATAAGCAGGTCGACATCGCGCACCGTCTTCGCCTGTCCGGCGCCGACATAGACGAAGACGCCGGTCAGAGCCGCCGCAGCGACGCCGGCTTTGAGAAGATTATGGGCCATGCGCGTGTTCCTCGTTCCCATTCCTAGCAAAAGCAGAATCCGGGTGGGTGAGCGAAAAGTTGCAACAACTTGCTATATGTGCAAGCGGTTTCTTAAATCACGAAATGTCGCCGAGCAATCGATGGGCGACCGGCAAATGCTTCTCAGGC
>JBOHKZ010000458.1:0-11746 GCA_050729355.1 Phenylobacterium sp.
ACCCTGGCCTGGCCCCTGCTCGCCGCCGGCCTCGCCGCCGCGGCGACCGCCATGGGCGCGCGCAAGGATATCGCCAGCCTGGCGGCCCTTGGCCTCATCGCCGCCCTGATGCTGGGCTGGATCGGCGGCTTCGCCCACGGCCTCTACCTCGGCCTCGATCTCGTCGAGTTGCTCGCCGCGCCCGTGCTGCTGGCGGCGTTCCTCATCTGGCCGCTGGCCCAGCCTGAGGAAGGCGCGCCGCCGGCGCGGCTGGTCGGCCCGATCCTGATCGGAGCCGGCATCGCCGTCCTGATCGCCGTGCGCCTCGGCAGCCCCTACGACGCGCGCCATCCGCAGGCCAGCTATGTCGGCTATCAGGTCGACCAGGACACCGGCCGCGCCTGGCGCTTCAGCGCTTCGCCCGAGCTCCCCAAGTGGTCGCAGACGGTCCTCAAGGACGGCGGCGGCGCGATCACCAAGCTCAAGCACTGGACGTTCCGCAAACCCGCCGACGCCGCAGCCGCGCCCTTTGTCCAGGAAGCCCCGCCGACCCTGACCCTCGCCAAGGATCCCGATGGCCGCCTTCGCCTGCATGCCGTACCGCCGCCCGGCGCGCGCGAACTGCGGCTGCGGCTCTCGCCGAACACCGCCGCGACGATCGAGGAGATCAACGGCATCCCCGCCAAGCTGGCGCTGAAACCCGGCGGCGAGACGCTCATGGGCTGGCTGGCCGCGCCGCAGGGCGTCGACATCGTGATCCGCGCCGGGTCGCCCGGAGCCCTGGACGTCGGCTACGCCGCGACCCTCGAGCGCTGGCCCGCCGGCGTCACGCCGCTGCCCAGGCGGCCGGCCGACGTCATGGCCTTCGACACCTCGGACTCGACCTTCGTGGTGGGGACCCGGCGCTTTTCCTGGTGAACGGAAGGCGCTAAGCCCGGCCCATGAGCGACGTCCTGATCTACCACAACCCCGCCTGCGGCACCTCGCGCAACACCCTGGCGCTGTTGCGCGACAAGGGGGTCGAACCTAAGGTCGTCGAATACCTCAAGGCCGGCTGGACCAAGAACCAGCTCGAGGACCTGCTCAAGCTGATGGGCGCCTCGGCCCGCGACATCCTGCGGGTGCGCGGCACCCAGGCGCACGAACTCGGCCTCACCGACCCCGCCGCCTCCGACGCCGCGCTGATCGCCGCGATGATCCTCGACCCCATCCTGGTGGAACGGCCGATCGTCGTGACGCCCAAAGGCGCGGCCGTCTGCCGCCCAGCAGAGCTTGCCCTCACGCTAATCTGATCGCCCCCCGCGACAATTGGCCGGGCGCGCTCAGGCCGAATCGCAGCGATCTACCTTCACGCCAGACGTGAAAAATGAAGCTTCGCGGTGCGATGCCTTAACCAAGCCTGGGTTACGAGGGGGGCGTGATGCAACAGACTGAGCCGCAAAAGCCGACCCAACGGGTCGCTCGCCGCGCCATGATGGCCGCCGGCGCCATGCTCGCCGTGGCGGTGGTCTGGAAGTTCGCCGTCGTCGACCGCACCCCGCCGCCGCCGCCGCTCGATCCCGCCGCCGTCGCCGCCCTGCAGCACGCCGCCTTCACCCAGGCCGAAGTGCAGCCGGGCTTCGTCCACGCCGAGAACGTCCAGGTGAAGGTCCTGAGCGGCGAGACGCTGGAGAGCGCCGTCGAGCGCGCCGGCGTCGCACGCGAGGACGCCCAGCACGCCGTCGAGATCCTCGCCCAGTCGATGGACACCGTACACATCAAGGCCGGCATGGCTGTCGAGGCCGCCATCGCCAAGCCGCTCGCCCAGCGCGGCTCGGTCCGGCTGGTCGGCCTCTCCATGCGCACCGGCCCCGCCACCGCCATCACCCTGTCCCGCAGCTTCGACGGCGCGCTTCGCCTGCGCGCGCTGGACGAGAAGGTGCGTGACGAGACCGTGGTCGCCAACGGCGTCATCGCCGGCTCTCTGTACGAAAGCGCCGAACGCCTTGGCGCGACGCCCGCCATCACCGCCGGCGTCGTGCGCCTCTTCGCTCACAAGCTCGACTTCCAGCGCGATCTCGACACCGGCGATGCGTTCAAGCTGGTGTTCGACCGCAAGGTCACCGAGAGCGGCCGCACCGTCGAGGCCGGCGACCTGGAATACGCCGAGCTGCACGGCGTGAAGTTCTACCGCTTCGAACGGGCCAACGGCCAGGCCGACTACTTCGATGAATTCGGCAAGAACATCAAAGGCTTCCTCCTGCGGACGCCGATCGACGGCGCGCGCATCACCTCGCTGTTCGGGATCAGGCGCCATCCGGTTCTGGGCTACACCCGCGCCCACCAGGGCATCGATTTCGGGGCCGGCACCGGCACGCCGATCGTGGCCGCCGGCGACGGCGTGGTGCTGGAAGCCCGCCGCTGGGGCGGCTACGGCAACTGGCTGCGCATCCGCCACAACGGCGGCTGGGACACCGGCTACGGCCATATCTCGCGCTACGCCAAGGGCATCCGTCCGGGCATGCATGTCCGCCAGGGCCAGGTCGTCGCCTACGTCGGCGCCACCGGCCTCGCGACCGGCCCGCACCTGCACTACGAAGTCTGGAAGAACGGCCAGCGCCAGAACCCGATCGGCGCGAAGATTCCGCAAGGCACCGTCCTGGCAGGTGTCGAGCTGGCGGAGTTCAAGGCCCAGAAGGCCCACGTCGACGGCCTGCTGAGCGGCGCCAAGCCGCGCCAGGTGGCCAGCGTCGAGCAGAACCTGACCAAGGCCTCCCTCCAGCGCTGATCGTCTCTTGCCCTGAGAGCGGGCCTTCGCCAAAAGGCGGGTCCGCATTAGGCGAGGACAGTATGGCCAGCGCCCTGACACGGAACACCGCGCGACATCTTCGAGACCGCGTCGCGACCCTTTCCGAAGATCCGCAAGTCGAGGAGCTCAACTACCTCCTGCGGACGCTGGCCATGTGGCGCGCCCGGGCGCTCGCCAACACCTACATCGCCCACGAAGGCGCGCGGGTGATGAGCGGGCCGTTCGCCGGCATGGAGTACGTCAGCGCCACCGAGGGCTCGCAGATCGCGCGCCTGCTGGGCGTCTACGAGGCCGGACTGCATCCCCACCTCCATGCCTTCGCCGCCGAGGGCCTCGACTGCCTGATCGATGTCGGATGCGCCGAGGGCTACTACGCCGTGGGGCTGGCGCGGATGATGCCGGAGCTCACGGTCTACGCCTACGACATCAGCGAAGCGGCGCGGACGGCCTGCGCCACCCTTGCGGCCCGCAACGGCGTCACCGACCGCGTGATCATCGGCGGCGAATTCAAGCCGGACGGCTTCGAGGCATTCGCCGGCCGCCGCGCGCTGGTGATGGTCGACGCCGAGGGCGCCGAGCTCGACATCCTGCAGCCGGCGCTCAGCCCGTCGCTTGCCGGCATGAACGTGATCGTCGAGACCCACGACGTCTTCCGCCCCGGGTCGCTGGAGACCCTCATAGAGCGCTTCAGCCCCACCCACTCGATCGTCCAGGTCGGCCAGGGCCAGCAGGTCATCGACATGCCGCCCTGGCTGGCGAGCCTGTCGCAGCTCGACCAACTTCTCGCCATCTGGGAGTGGCGGCTCGCCGAGACGCCCTGGCTGGTCATGCGGCCCAAGTCCGGCTGAGCTTGCGCCTGGCGGCCTGCGGTCGTTTGATGTCGCCACGGCCCGCAAGAGGCCGGCGGAGGACTTCAAGATGGCGGACGATCTGGCGCGCGGCCCCCTCGCGCACACCGATGTCGTGCAAACCAGCAACGGCCCCGTGCGCGGCTACGTCGAGGACGGCCTCGATGTCTTCAAGGGCCTGAGATACGGCGCCTCGCCAGAAGGCCTGCAACGCTTCAAGCCGCCCCTGCGACCCGCGCCCTGGACCGAAGCCGCCGACGCCACGGCCTATGGCGCGCCGGCCATCCAGTCGGGTCTCGCGCCCGGCGAACGCGGCTCCTCCCCCGGCGACCCGCCGGCGCCCGACGAGCCCGGCTCCTCGGAAGACTGCCTGTTCCTCAACGTCTGGACGCCCGGCCTCGACGCGAAGAAACGCCCGGTCATGGTCTGGCTGCACGGCGGCGGCTTCGCCAACGGCTCCGGCGGCGCGGCCATGTACGACGGCGGCGCGCTGGCCCGGAAGGGCGACACGGTCACCGTCACCGTCAACCACCGCCTGAACGTCTTCGGCTACCTGCACCTGGGCGAGGTCTTCGGGCCCGAGTACGCCCAGTCCGGCGTCGCCGGCATGCTGGACATCGTCCAGGCCCTGCAATGGGTGCGCGACAACATCGCCAGCTTCGGCGGCGACCCCGGCAACGTCACCATCTTCGGCGAGAGCGGCGGCGGCTGGAAGGTCTCGCTGCTCCTGGCCATGCCGGGCGCGCGCGGCCTCTTCCACAAGGCGATCATCCAGAGCGGCCCCGGCCTCACCGGCAAGCGCGTCGCCGAGGCCGACCAGACCGCCCGCGCCCTCCTGGCCGAGCTGAAGGTGGACAGTCCCGAAGCCCTGGCCCGGCTCCCCACGGCCACGATCTCCCACGCCAGCGTCAGGATCACCGGCGAGGCCATGCGGCTCTACACGCCCGTCGTGGACGGAACCGTCCTGCCGCGCGACCCCTTCGAGCCCGACGCCTCGCCGCTGAACGCCGACGTGCCCGTGCTGATCGGCACCAACAAGGACGAGGCGACCCTCTTCATGCTGGGCCACCCGAAGTTCGGCGCCTTCGACGACGAGGACCTGGCCCGCCACGCCAAGGCCAACGCCAAGGACAAGGCCGACGACCTGGTGGCCGCCCTGCGCGTCGCCTACCCGCACTACGACCAGACCCACCTCGCCGCCGCGGTCGGCACCACCACCGGCATGTGGAAAGGCTCCGTCACCCTGGCCGAACGCAAGGCCGCCCAGAGCGCCGCGCCGGTCTGGATGTACATGCTGACCTGGGAGACCCCGGTCTCCCGCGGCCGCCTGCGCTCGCCGCACGCCCTGGAGATCCCGCTGGTGTTCGACAACGTCGAGAAGGCCCGCAACTTCGTAGGCCGCGGCGACGACCCCCAGGTCGTGGCCGACCAGATGTCGTCCGCCTGGCTCGCCTTCGCCCGCACCGGCGATCCCGGCTGGAAGGCCTACGACGCCAAGACCCGCGCCACCCAGATCTTCGACCTCGAGAGCCAGATCGTCGAAGACCCCCTCAGCGACGTGAGGAAGGTGCTGTTCAGCTAATCAATTCTGTCATCCCGGACGCCGCGCAGCGGCGAGCCGGGACCCAGGGGGTTCTGCACTGCGCTTGGCCCTGGGTCCCGGATCGGCTCTTCGGCCGTCCGGGATGACAGGGCGTGCACTCAGGTATCGAAGACGATCACGGACCGGGCGAGTTCGCCCTTCTTCATGTCCTCGAAGCCCTCGTTGACCTGCTCCAGCTTGATGCGCTGGGAGATCATCTGGTCGAGCTTCAGCTTGCCGGACATGTAGAAATCCACGAACCGCGGCATGTCCACGGGGAAGCGGTTGGAGCCCATCAGCGAGCCCTGCAGCTTCTTCTCGCCCAGGAACGCCGCGCCCATCACCGAGACCATCTGGCCGACCGGGATCATGCCGATGATGTTGGCCGTGCCGCCGCGGCGCAGCATGTTGAACGCCTGCTCCGCGGTCTTCGACAGGCCGATGGCTTCGAACGCGTGATGCACGCCGCCCTTGGTCATCTCGATCACTTCCTTCACCGCGTCGGTGCTGGAGGCGTCGATGAAGTCGGTGGCCCCGAACTCCATGGCGAGGTTGCCCTTCGAGGGGGTGGTGTCGATCGCGATGATCCGGCTGGCGCCGGCGATCGCCGCGCCGTTGATCGCCGAGAGGCCCACGCCGCCGCAGCCGATCACCGCCACGGTCTCACCGGGCCGGACGTTCGAGGTGTGGATCGCAGCCCCCACTCCGGTGGTCACCGAACAGCCGATCAGCGCCGCGACGTCGAGCGGCATGTCCGGGCGGATCGCCACGCAGGCGTGCTCGTGGATCAGCATGTGCTCGGCGAAGGACGACAGGTTCAGGAACTGCAGCATCGGGCCGGCCGGCGCGCTCAGGCGCGGCTCCTCGTCCTTGCCGCGCTTGGTGTCGGGCGAGACGCACAGGCTCATGTGGCCCGTCAGGCAGAATTCGCAGTGGCCGCAGAAGGCCGAGAGGCAGGTGATCACGTGATCGCCCGGCTTCACGGTGCGGACCTCGGAACCGACCTGCTCGACGATGCCGGAGCTTTCGTGGCCGAGAACGGCGGGCAGCGGGTGCGGATAGGTGCCCTGCATGAAGTGCAGGTCGGAGTGGCACAGGCCGGCGGCGGCGGTGCGGATCAGCACCTCGTGCGGACCCGGCTTGTTGATCTGGACTTGTTCGATTTGAAGCGGCTTGCCCACTTCGCGCAGAACGGCGGCCTTCATGGCGTTCTCCCCTCGGGATGAGCCCGCTGGCCGGGCCTTCGAGGAAAAGCCTTATCGCCGATCAGATGCGCCGGCCAAGGGGTTTCGCCGCGCTCCCGCCCAAAACGCCCCTAAAGGGTCGACAGCACGAGGCCTTCACCGCAAGACAGGGTTTGATGGACGAGACGCCAACGCCGCCGCGCCGGGCCGGAGAGGTCTTCCTGGCCTTCCTGGTCCAGGGCCTGACCGCATTCGGCGGACCGGTGGCGCACCTCGGCTATTTCCGCCGCGAGTTCGTGGAGAAGCGGGCGTGGCTTTCCGAGGCGGCGTTCGCCGATCTACTGGCGCTCTCGCAATTCCTGCCCGGTCCCGCCTCCAGCCAGCTCGGCATGGCGATTGGACTGCGCCGCGCGGGCTACCTCGGCCTGCTGGCCGCCTGGGTCGGCTTCACCCTGCCGGCGGGCGTGGCGATGATCGGCCTCGCCTACCTCTCACCCTACCTCAGCGCGTCCTGGGGCGAAGGCTGGCTGCACGGCCTGAAGATCGCCGCGGCCGCCGTGGTGATGCAGGCGCTGGTGGCCATGGCGCGGACCCTCGCCGTCGGCCCGATCCGCGCCGGCATGGCGATCGGCGCCGCCGCCGGCCTGATCATCGCCCACGGTCCGGTGCCGCAGATCCTGGCCCTGTCGGCGGGCGCGCTCTTCGGCCTGGCGATGCTGCGCGACGAGCCGGTCCCGGCCATCCCCGATGACGCCGCGACCCACAAGGTCCCGCCCGGCGTCGCGCTGGCCGCGCTTGCGGTCTTCGCCCTGATCCTGGGCGGCCTCCCCTTCGCGGCCGCCTGGCTGCAGAACCCGACGCTCGGCCTCGCCAGCGCCTTCTACCGCACCGGCGCCCTGGTGTTCGGCGGCGGCCATGTGGTGCTGCCGCTGCTGCAGAGCGAGATCGTCGGGCGCGGCTGGCTGGACCAGGACACCTTCCTCGCCGGCTATGGCGCCGTCCAGGCGCTGCCCGGACCGCTGTTCAGCTTCGCAGGCTTCGTCGGCGCCGCGCAGGACGTCGCGCCCGGCGGCTGGGCCGGCGGGCTGGTGGCGATCGCGGCGATTTTCCTGCCGAGCCTCCTCCTGATCGTCGGCGTGCTGCCGTTCTGGGATCGGCTGAAGGGACGGCCGGCGGCGCGCGGCGCCCTGGCCGGCGTCAATGCGGTGGTGGTCGGCGTGCTGGCCGCCGCCCTCTGGAACCCGGTCCTGACCAGCGCCATCGGCCGCCCCGCCGACTGGGCCCTGCTGGCGGCCGCCTTCGTGTTCCTCGCCGTGGCCAGGCTCCCGCCCTGGCTCGTCGTGATCGGCTTCTCCGCCGCCACCGGGCTGCTGCTGCGCTAGATCGGATCAAGCCGATCGCTCACCTAAACCCACCGTCATCCCGGACGGCCGTAGAGCCGATCCGGGACCCAGGGCGGACGCACTGCAGTGGCCCTGGGTCCCGGCTCTCCGCTTCGCTGCGGCCGGGATGACCGTCTTGGATGTTCGTCTACGTCGGGGCCCTAAGCCTGCGCCGCGCTTCGGCCGAAGCCCACGCCCCAGCCCTTCGGCAGGCTGAACTTCGGAAGCTGCGGCCAGCCGAACGTCCAGGCCTTGCGGGCCGGGATGCAGGCTTCCAGCGCCGCGAGCAGCTGCTCGGCCGGGCCGTCGTTCAGGAAGTGGTTGGCGCCCTCGGTCCGCGCGAAACGGATCGGGTTGCGGGTCATGGTCTCGGCCGCCAGCCGCTCGGCCACCTCGATCGGCGCGAAGTCGTCCTTGTCGCCGTGCACCATGTGGATCGGGATGGTCAGCTTCGAGAGCGCGCGCTTTGCGTAGTCCAGTTGCGGCCGCTGGCCCGTCGCCTCGATCACCGCATGGCGCAGGTCGCGCGGGATCAGCTTCAGCGCCTTGGCGCCGACGTCGAGCAGCCAGCGCGAGGTCGGCCCGGTCTCGCCGAAGAAGCCCGAGAGCAGGACCAGGCTTGCGACCTGCCGCGGATTGGCCTCGGCCATCAGGCTGGCGATCGCCGCGCCATAACTCTGGCCGACCAGCATGACCTTCTGGCCGCGCTCGGCGATCAGCAGGGGCGCCAGCGCCTGCGCCTGCACGCGGATGTCCCGCACCGGCTCGGCGGGTTCGGAGGCGCCGTAGCCCGGCCGGTCGACGACGATCATCTCGCGGTCGGCAGGCAGTTCGGCCATGGTTTCGGCCCAGTATTCCGCCCAGGACGGCGCGCCGGTGATCACCACGATCTTCCAGGGGGCGGGCGTGTCGCGCGGCGTCGTCAGGGCGGAAATCCGCCAGCCCAGACCGCCGCCGGCCATGAAGCTCGTCCGGCGCACCACGGTTTCGGGGTAGTCCGCAGAGGTCGAGGCGTGCTCGGTCTTGCCCGTGACAGCCGCTTCGACAGCCGCCCAACCCATCTGAAACAAGCCTTTCGGCCGTTTACGCGTCACTGCGGGAGCTCCTGAACTCACAACCCTCAACTGAGATTGCAAACGCAGGATTCAAGGCTTGGTTCGCCGCACCGCCTCCGCGGTGTGGATTTCGCGGAACAACTGTGGCCCTGGCGCCAGCCGTCAGGCCGGGTTCGCGAGCGCCTCTTTCGCCAGCGCGTCACGCAATTCGCGCTTCAGCACCTTGCCGGTGGGGCCGATGGGCAGCGCCTCGACGATCCTGACCTCGTCGGGCGTCCACCACTTGGCGACGCGCGCGGCGACGTGGGCTTTCAGCGCCTCCGGGTCCGCCGTCTGACCGGGGCGCAGGGTGACCAGCAGCAGCGGGCGCTCGTCCCATTTCGGATGCGGCACGCCCACCGCCGCGGCCATGGCGACCGCCGGGTGCGAGCAGACCGCCTCCTCCAGATCGAGGGTGGAGATCCACTCGCCGCCGGACTTGATGACGTCCTTCGCCCGGTCGGTGAGGCGCAGGTAGCCCTGGGCGTCGATCGTCGCGATGTCGCCGGTGTCGAACCAGCCGTCGTCGGTGAAGACGTCGGCGCCCTCATGCTTGAAATAAGCGCTTGAGACCCAAGGCCCGCGCACCTGCAGTTGACCCGCGCTCTTGCCGTCGCGCGGCAGGACCTGGCCGCCCTCTCCCACGATCCGCAGGTCGACGCCCCACAGGCCCCGGCCCTGCTTCAGCTTGCGCTGCAGCGTGGCCGCGGCGTCCTCGCCCGCATGGTCCGGCAGCGGCGTGTTGATGACGCCGAGCGGGCTGGTCTCGGTCATTCCCCAGATTTGGCGCACCTGTCCGCCCAGCCGGTCCTCGATGCGGCTGACCAGCGCCGCCGTGGGCGCCGAGCCGCCGACGGCGATGGTCTTCACCGAGGTCAGCCGCCCGCCCGTGGCGTCCAGGTGGTCGGCCACGCCCACCCAGATGGTCGGCACGCCCAGCAGGAAGGTGACGCCCTCGGTCTCGATCAGTTCGCAGACGCTGGGTCCGTCCAGCGCGCGACCCGGCAGCACCAGCGTCGCGCCGACCAGCGGCGCCGCATAGGGCGTGCACCAGGCGTTGGCGTGGTACATCTGGGCGCAGGGCATCACCACGTCGCGCGCCGAGAAGTTGAAGGCGTCGGGCAGGCCCAGCGCCATGGCGTGCAGCACCGTGGAGCGGTGCGAGTAGAGCACCCCCTTCGGATTACCCGTGGTGCCCGAGGTGTAGCAGAGCCCGGAGGCCTGCCTCTCGTCGATCTCCGGCCAGGTGAACTCGGTGGAGTTGGCGGCGATCAGGTCCTCGTAGATCACCGCCTGGCGGGGCGTTTCGGGCGGCAGGTTCGCCCGGTAGGTGAGGGCGACGTAGGTCTTCACCAGCGGCAGGCGTTCGACCAGCCCTGCAACCTGGGCCGCGAAGGTGTTGTCGAAGAACAGGAAGCTGTCCTCGGCGTGGTTGGCGACCCAGGCGATCTGGTCGTCGTGCAGCCGCGGATTGATGGTGTGCAGGATCGCGCCGATGCCCGTCACCGCGAAATAGAGCTCGAAGTGCCGGTGCGTCGACCAGGCCAGCGTCGCCACCCGGTCGCCCGGCTTCACGCCCAGCGCCAGCAGGGCGTTGGCCATGCGCTTGGTCCGCGCCAGGGCCTGCGCATACCCGTAACGATGGATCGGCCCCTCGACCATGCGGTCCACCACCTGGCGGTCCGGATGGTACTGCGCCGCATACTCCAGGATCGACGGCAGCGTCAGCGGCCTGTCCATCATCAGCGCAAGCATCTGCAGCGGTCCTCCCTCGAAGCGACCGCAAGCTAAGGTGGCGGGCGCCCGGCGTCGAGACGCGACCGTCCGCGTCTGGACAGCCGCCCCATGCTGGGCAATGCAGGCCTATGGCCCCTGCCCAGCCCCGCGCGATGCTGATCGACCTGGACGACACCATCCTGGCCGCCGGTCAGCGGCCGGCGGTGCTGCTGCAGATCGCGCAGGAGCAGGCGGCGGCCCTTGCGCCCCACACGCCGGCCGAGGTCGCGGCCAACCTCGAAGCCGCGCTCGAGCTCTTCTGGTCCGACCCCGAGCGGCACAAGGTGGCCCGCTTCGGCATCGCCGAGGCTCGCCGCCAGGTCGTGCGTGAAACCTTCGAGAGCCTTCAGCCGGCCCTGAGCCAGGAGGCCTCCGATCGCTTTGCCGAGCAGTTCACTGCGGTCCGCGAGGCGATGACGCAGTGCTTCCCCGGCGCGCTCGAAGGCCTCCGGGCGCTCCAGGCGCGGGGGATCAAGCTGGCGCTGATCACCAACGGCTCCTCGGCCACCCAGCGGGCCAAGATCGAGCGGTTCGGGCTCGCCGCCTACTTCCACCACATCCAGATCGAGGGCGAGGCCGGCTTCGGCAAGCCGGAGGAACAGGCCTACCGCCACGCCATGACCGCGCTCGGCGCAGAGCCGAACGAGACCTGGATCGTCGGCGACCACCTGGAGTGGGAGGTGGCCGCGCCGCAGCGGCTGGGCATCACGGCGGTGTGGTGCGACGGCTTCGGCCGCGGTCTGCCCCCCGGCACGACCATCAGGCCCGATCACATCGTGACCTCGCTGGCCGAGATCGTCGCCCTCTTCGGGCGCTAGACGTCATGCTCCAGCGGCAGCCGGTCCAGCGCGAGCGCCCAGGGGTGGCTCCGCCCTTCGTAGACGGCGACCCGCGGCGGCGGAAAGCCCGGATCGGCAAACGCGCCCACCGCCACCATGACGAAGTCCTGGAACGCCCAGTAAACCGTCGAGGCGCACACCGGACAGAAGTTGAACGTCGCTGAGCCGCCGCTGTCGCCGGTCCGCGTCCACTGCGCCGTGCGGCCCTCGATCGTCACGGCCTCGGCCGGAAAGCGCGCCTGCGTCGCGAAAACGCTGCCGGTGCGCTTCTGGC
>JBOHKZ010000459.1:0-6074 GCA_050729355.1 Phenylobacterium sp.
TTGTTGTTCATGAAGGTCTCCTCCACCGCCGCCTCGTCAGGGGCGTGGAGCTCGATGACCGCGGCGATGGCGTCGAAGAGGATCAGCAGACGTTCGGAAAAGGCCAGGCTGTCCTTCGGCGCGATGACGCCGTGGGCCACGTGCGTCAGCCGCGCGCCCTCCACCGCCACCACGCCCCAGCCGGTTTTGCGGAGGCCAGGGTCGAGACCCAGGATGCGGAGGGGGCGAATCGCGTTCATCGTCTGTTCCAGAGTGACAGGCGCAGATGAGCGCGGGAAGGGTTAGCGAAGTGTGACTTGCGGCCTGGGGTTCGGGGCGACAGGAATAGTCGATGATCCTTGGCGGCCTCATCCTTGCCGGCGGCGCGGCTTCGCGGATGGGCGCCGACAAGGCCCAGCTCGAATGGCGCGGCGTGCGCGCCGTGGACCGGGTCGCCGACATCGCCAGAGCGGCCGGCGCACAGGTGCTGGTGAGCGTGGGGCCGGGCGACTACGGTCTGCACCGCGTGATGGACGATCAACCGCTTGGTGGTCCGGTCGGCGGCGTGCTGGCCGGCGCGCGCGCGTTGCGGGACCTCGGATCCGACCGCGCACTGGTCCTGGCGGTCGATGCGCCCACGATCCGGGTGCAGGACGTCGAGGGGCTGCTGGCGGCGGACGGGCCGGGCGGGGCGTTCGAAGGGCTGCATCTGCCGATGGTGCTGGACCTTGGGGCGATCCCGACCGAGGCGGAGGCCGGCTGGCCCCTGGCGCGGCTGGCCGATCGGGTGGGACTCGCGCGATTGGCCTGCCCGCCGGAGGCCCGCGGCCGATTGCGTGGCGCCAACACGCCTGAGGAGCGCGACGCCCTGCTCTTGGAACTTGCCGGCTGGGAAGCCGCTCAAAAAGACGGCGCCGGGTGACTGCTGAGTGGGCGTTCGCGCCCGTGGCTTCCCGTTGGGCAGTTCCAGACTCTATCCGCTCTGCAGGGCGCCCGCTTAGTCGCGGCGCATGCGTGTCCTCGTCGTGGATCCAGATCCAGCCCGCGCCGCGCTTGTGGCGGAGGGGCTCGCCGGCATCGAGCCGCTTGAGGTGCGCCATGCGGTGGTCTTCGTGGAAGCCCAGGCCGCGGAATTCGGCCCGGATGTGGTGGTGGTGGCCGCCGACAGTCCCGATCGCGACACCATTGAGAGCCTGCGCGAAGCCAGCCTGAGCAATCCGCGGCCGGTGGTGATGTTCGTGGACCGGTCGGAGCCGGGTCTCGCCGAGGCGGCCGTGGCGGCGGGCGTGGCGGCCTATGTGGTCGATGGGCTGGCCGCCGGCCGCGTGCGCGCGGTGCTTGAGGTGGCGATGAGCCGGTTCGCGCTGATGAACCAGCTTCGCCAGGACCTGGACAAGGCCAAGGCCGACCTCGCCTCGCGCAAGACCGTCGAACGGGCCAAGGCGCTGCTGATGAAAGAGCGCGGCATTGAGGAGGCCCAGGCCTACGCGCTGCTGCGCAAGCTCTCGATGGATAGCGGGCGTCCGCTGGGCGCCATCGCCGCCGACCTGCTGGCCTTCGCGGGCGTGTTGAAGGGAGATGCGACGTGAGCGCCGGGCCGACCATCAAGCTGGGCTTCGTGCCGCTCAACGACTGCGCCGCCCTGATCGTGGGTGTCGCGAGGGGCCTCTTCGCGGCGGAGGGCCTGTCGGTCGAGCTAAGCCGCGAGGCGTCGTGGGCCACCGTGCGCGACAAGCTGGCGGTGGGCGCGCTCGATGCGGCGCACATGCTGGCGCCCATGCCGCTCGCCGCCAGCCTGGGCGCCGGCAGCGAGCCCACAGCCATGCTGGCGCCGATGACGCTCAGCCTGAACGGTCCGGCGGTCACCATCGCCAGACGCCTGGCGGAGCCTCTGGGCGAAGGCCCCGGCGCCCAGGGACTGGCCCGCCTCCTGGCCCGGCGCCGCGACGAGGGAGCGAGTCCGCTCACCTTCGCCGTGGTGTTCCCCTATTCGGCCCACAACTACCTGCTGCGCGGCTGGATGGCCGACGCCGGGATCGATCCGGACCGTGACGTGCGCCTGACCGTGGTCCCGCCGCCGCGCCTCGCCGATTTGCTGGCCGAGGGGGTGATCGAAGGCTTCTGCGCCGGCGAGCCCTGGAACGCCGTGGCCGTCGCCGCCGACGCGGGCCGGGTCGTCGTCGACGCGCTGCAATTGCGGCCCCGCACGCCCGACAAGGTGCTGGGCGTCACCGGCGCCTGGGCGCAGGCCAATCCCGAGGCGCTGGGGGCGCTCATCCGAGGGCTGGCCAAGGCCTCGGCCTGGGCGGAGGCGCCGGAGAACCGGGCCGATTTGGCGGCGTTGCTTTCGCTGCCGGAGCACGTGGGGGTGGCGGCCGAGATCATCGCCGCGAGCCTCGACGGGATGAGCTTCCATGATGGCGGCGCCAACCGACCATCGGCCGAGGACGGATTGTGGCTCGCAGGAGAAATGCGCCGCTGGGGTCAGGCCGGCGCGGAGGCGGACGCCATGGCCGCCAGGGTCTACCGGCCTGACCTCTATGACGCGGCGCTCGCCTCAATTTCCATCAGCTGAGCCGTTCGGCGCCGCGTTTTTGCGCTGCAACATGACATCCGGGCCGGCGGCGCCGATCGCCGCGTGACGCAACGATGAAACCGGGTCCTGCTGAGGTCAGGCCCAGGACAACGGCGTTCGCGGCTCTTGGAACGGCTCGATGACGAGCCATCCGCACTGGCGACGCCGCCGCTTCCGTCCAACCTGCACGGGGCCTGATCCACCATGCTGAGCCGTTCATTCCTGAAGTCCGGGCACACGCCCACGCTGCTCTCCGCGTTCCTCTATTTCGACCTGTCATTCATGGTCTGGGTGATCCTGGGGCCGCTGGGCGTGGCGATCGCCAAGAGCTTTCATCTCGATCCCGCCCAAAAGGGCCTGATGGTCGCGGTCCCGGTGCTTTCCGGAGCCCTGCTGCGGCTGGTGGCCGGCATCCTGGTCGACCACATCGGGCCCAAGAAGACCGGCATCATCGGTCAGGTCCTGGTTCTGGCAGGCCTGGGCCTCGCCTGGTTCCTGGGCGTGCACAGCTACAGTCAGGTGCTGCTGCTGGGCGTCGTGCTGGGCGTGGCGGGGGCATCGTTCGCCGTGGCCCTGCCGCTGGCCTCGCGGTGGTATCCGCCGGAGCACCAGGGCCTCGCGCTCGGGATCGCCGGGGCCGGCAATTCCGGCACCGCGCTCGCTGCCCTCTTTGCGCCGGGCCTGGCCCAGGCCTACGGCTGGGGCAATGTGATTGGGCTGGCCGCGCTGCCGCTCGCCGTCGCCCTTGTCGTCTATCTGGTCTTCGCCAAGGACGCGCCGAACCGGCCTCCGCCGAAGACGCTCGCCGAATACCTCTCGGTGCTCAAGGCGCGCGACGCCTGGTGGCTGATGCTGCTCTACGGCGTGACCTTCGGCGGCTTCGTGGGGCTTTCGTCGTCGCTGACCATCTACTTCAATTCCGAGTACGGCCTGCCGGCAGTGACCGCCGGCTTCTTCACCGCCGCCTGCGTGTTCGCCGGCTCCTTCATCCGGCCGGTCGGCGGGGCGCTGGCTGACCGCTTCGGCGGGGTCCGCACGCTGACCGTCGTCTACGTGCTGGCGGCGCTGGGCCTGTCGCTGGCGAGCTTCCAGCAGCCGAGCCCGTACCTCGCGCTGGCGATCCTGATGTTCAGCATGATGGCGCTGGGCGCCGGCAACGGCGCGGTCTTCCAGCTCGCCCCGCAGCGGTTCAGCAAGGAGATCGGCGTCGTCACCGGCCTGGTCGGCATGACCGGCGGGATCGGCGGCTTCTACCTGGCCGCCAGCCTCGGCTGGGCCAAGCAGGCGACCGGCAGCTACCAGCCAGGCCTGCTGGCCTTTGCCGCGCTGGCGCTGGTGGCGCTGGCCGGCCTGACCGGCGTGAAGGCCCGCTGGCGGCAGACCTGGGGCGCGCAGGCGCAGGCCGCCGGCGCCACGTTGCGGCTGTGAGCGGAGCGGCCCCGATGCCCAAGGAGAAGCTCGTCGTCATCGGCAACGGCATGGCCGGTTGCCGGGCGGTGCAGGAGGTCCTGAAGCGCGATCCCGACCGCTACGAGATCGCGATCTTCGGCGCAGAACCCCGCGTGAACTACGACCGGATCATGCTGTCGCCGGTGCTGGCGGGCGAGAAGGCCTTCGCCGACATCGTGATCAACGACGAGGACTGGTACCGCGATAACGGCATAACGCTCCACGCCGGACACGCGGTCCAGGACATCGACCGCGACGCCCGGACCGTCACCGCCGAGGGTGGGATCGTAGCCGGCTACGACCGGCTGATCCTGGCGACCGGTTCGGATCCGGTGCGCCTACCCCTCCCGGGCGCGCACCTCGCCGGTGTGGTGACCTTCCGCGACCTCGACGATGTGGAGGCGATGATCGCGACCGCGGCCCGTCCCGGCGCCGCGGCGGTGGTGATCGGCGGCGGCCTCCTGGGCATTGAGGCGGCCTACGGCCTCGTGCGACGCGGCATGGCGGCGACCGTCGTCCATCTGATGGACGTGCTGATGGAGCGCCAGCTCGACGCGTCGGCCAGTTTCCTGCTCACCGACGCCCTGGCGGCCCGTGGAGTCGAGACGGTGCTGGGCGCGCAGTCCGAAGAGATCGAGGGCGAGGATGGGCGCGTGACCGGTCTTCGCCTGAAGGACGGCCGGGTGCTCGATTGCGACCTGCTGGTTATGGCGGTCGGCATCCGTCCGAATACCGCCCTCGCCAAGGCCGCCGGCCTGGAGGTTGGCCGCGGCGTAATCGTCGACGACGACATGCTCACCTCCGATCCCCGCGTCCTGGCGGTCGGCGAATGCGTCGAGCACCGCGGCCAGTGCTATGGGCTGGTGGCGCCGATCTGGGAGATGTGCCGCGCGCTTGCCGGCACGCTTACCGACGGGGCGCAGGCCTACGAGGGCTCGGTGCTTTCCACGCGCCTGAAGGTCTCCGGCGTGGACGTCTTCTCGGCCGGCAAGTTCTCGGGCGGCGAGGGGTGCGAGGACATCGTGTTCCGCGACGCCGGGCGCGGGGTCTACAAGCGCGTGGTGCTCGAGGAGGGCCGGGTGGCCGGCGCGGTGCTGTTCGGCGACGCCGCCGACGGCGCCTGGTACTTCGACCTGATGCGCTCCGGCGCGCAGGTGGCCGACATCCGCGAGACCCTGATCTTCGGTCAGACCGTGACGGAGGGCCTTCGGGGGCTCGACCCTAGCGCCGCCGTTGCCGCCATGGCCGACCAGGCCGAGGTCTGCGGCTGCAACGGCGTGTGCAAGGGCGCGATCACCGGCGCCATCGTGACGGACGGCCTGACGACGCTGGAGAGCGTGCGGGCGGTGACCAAGGCGTCGGCCTCCTGCGGTTCCTGCACGCCGCTGGTGGAGAAGCTGCTCAAGCTGACCCTGGGCGATGGGTTCCAGGCGCAGACGGGGCCGAAGCCGGTCTGCGGCTGCACCCCGCATGGGCACGACGAGACCCGCCGCCGCATCCTGGCCGAGAGCCTGAAGTCGATCCCGGCGGTGATGCAGGCGCTGGAATGGACGACGCCTGACGGCTGCGCCTCGTGCCGGCCGGCGCTCAACTACTACCTGCTCTGCGCCTGGCCAGGCGACTATCGGGACGACAAGCAGTCCCGGTTCATCAACGAGCGGGCCCACGCCAACATCCAGAAGGACGGCACTTTCTCGGTGGTGCCGCGGATGTGGGGCGGCATGACCACCTCGCATGAACTGCGCGCCATCGCCGACGTGGTCGACAAATTCGCGATCCCCGCCGTGAAGGTCACCGGCGGCCAACGGGTCGACCTGCTGGGCGTCAAGAAGGACGACCTGCCCGCGGTCTGGGCTGACCTAAACGCGGCGGGGATGGTCTCCGGGCACGCCTACGCCAAGGGGCTGCGCACGGTGAAGACCTGCGTCGGGTCGGAGTGGTGCCGGTTCGGAACCCAGGACTCGACGGGGCTCGGCATCCGGCTCGAGAAGTTCATGTGGGGGTCGTGGACGCCGGCGAAGGTGAAACTCGGGGTCTCCGGCTGTCCGCGCAACTGCGCGGAGGCGACCTG
>JBOHKZ010000460.1:0-3485 GCA_050729355.1 Phenylobacterium sp.
ATCTCAGCGTCCTCGACAAGACGCCCCGCGAGGCGCTGCGGTTGGAGATCCGCGGCGCGGTCAGCGCCCTGTTGGCGGAAGAGAAGCGGGTCCTCGGCCTCAGTCAGACCGACCGTTTGATCGACGACGTGCTGGACGAACTGCTGGGACTCGGGCCGCTCGAACCCTTGCTCAAGGACGACACGGTCAGCGATATCCTGATCAACACCCACCGCATGGTCTATGTGGAACGTCTCGGGAAGCTGGAGCGGACCGACGTCCAGTTCCAGGACACGCGCCACCTGGTGCGGATCATCAACAAGATCGTCGCCGCGGTCGGTCGGCGGATCGATGAATCCCAGCCGATGGTCGATGCCCGCCTGGCCGACGGCAGCCGGGTCAATGCGATCATCCCGCCGCTGGCCGTCGATGGCCCACTGGTCTCGATCCGGAAGTTCGCCGCCTCGCCGATCCACATGGGGCGGCTGATCGAATTGGGCAGCGTCACGATGGAGATGGCGCAACTGCTCCAGGCCATCGTCAAGGCGCGGCGTAATGTCTTGATCTCCGGCGGCACAGGGTCTGGCAAGACTACGCTGCTCAATGCGCTCTCGGCCTCCATCGACGATCACGAGCGGGTCGTGACGATCGAGGACTCGGCCGAGCTTCAATTGCAGCAGCCACATGTCGGCCGGCTGGAGACGCGGCCTCAGAACATCGAGGGCAAGGGTGAGGTGACCCAGCGCGACCTGGTGCGCAACGCCCTGCGGATGCGTCCGGACCGGATCATCGTCGGCGAAGTCCGCGCCGGGGAAGCTTTCGACATGCTGCAGGCGATGAACACCGGCCACGACGGTTCGATGACCACGGTCCACGCCAACAGCGCCCGCGACGCCCTTTCGCGGATCGAACAGATGATCGGCATGGCCGGGCTGGAAATCTCGCCGCGCTCGATCCGCCAACAGATCGCCTCGGCCATCAACGTTGTCATCCAGGCCGAGCGGATGGACGACGGTCGCCGCCGGGTCGTCTCGATCACCGAGGTCGTCGGCATGGAAGAGGATGTGATCTCGATTCAGGAGATTTTCCGCTTCCGCCGGCATGGGCGCACCACCGACGGCGGCGTGGCTGGCGAATACGAGACGACCGGCGTGCGGCCCCGTTTCCTGGATGTGCTCACGGCGCGCGGCATCGAGATGCCCGGCATGATGTTCACGCCAGGACGGAAGTCGACCTGATGTCGCCCGTCGTCGTCCCCCTGATCTATGTCCTCGCCTTCGTGGCGGTGGTCATGCTGGTCCAGGGCCTGTCGGGGCTGGTTTTCGCGCGACGCGACCGCGACCAGCGGGTCAATCGCCGCCTGACCATGCTCGGCGCCGGAATGAGCCGCGACGAGGTCTATCGCAACCTGGTGCGTAAGCCGGTGGGCCCGGCGGTGGGCAGCGGGCGGCTGCTGGACCTTCATGAGCGGGTTGAAACCTATTGCCGCCAAGCGGGTGTTTCGCTGGCTCCGCTCCACCTGCTGGCCATCGCCGGCGGCGGCGCGGCGGCCCTATGGCTGATCTCGCTCAGCCTTGCGAGTTCCAAGGAAGGCCCCGAGTTCCTGGTCAATGGCGCCATCTCGATGGTCGGCGCCTGCGCGGTCTCCTTCCTGGCGGTCTTCCTTTGGGTGCGGCGCCTGCGGGTTCGAAGGCTCAAGCAGATCGAGGAACAGCTTCCCCTGGCCCTCGACATCGTCAATCGGGCCGTTCGCGCCGGGCACCCCGTGGTGTCGGCTGTGCAACTGGCGTCTGACGAGCTCGGAGACCCTATCGGATCCGAGTTTGGCCTGATCGTCGACGAGACGACCTACGGCATGGATTTCAAGGATGCGTTGGCCAGCTTCGCGCGCCGCACCGGGTCGCCGGACGCCCACTTCTTTGCGGTCAGCGTCAGCATCCAGTCGGAGACCGGCGGTAATCTCGCCGAAATTCTGGAAGGGCTGGCCAAGGTGATGCGCGGCCGAAATACCTTGGGAAAGCGTGTGCGGGCGTTGGCCAGCGAAGGTCGCGCCTCAGCCATTCTGTTGAGCGTCCTGCCCATCCTGATGGTGGCCTTTCAGCTGCTTACCAACCCACGGTACTATTCGACCAAGTTCTCCGATCCGATCTTCTGGCCAACTGTGACGATCACGGGTGTCATTTACCTTTCGGGCTGGCTGATGGTTCAGCGCATCATCAATTTCAAATACTGAGGAAGATGGATGCCGATTTTCATCGACCTTTTGCTTGACGTTCTGACCTTCGGAGCCGTGTTTCTTTTGGTTCTGGCCGCTGAGCGAGCTTTAGGGGCCTCGCTTGCTGTGCGGCGCCGCCTCGTCAGCGATGCGGTTGCGCCCGTGGCGCGCAGGGACTCGGTCATCAAGTCCGACACCGTGCGCAACCGCTTCCTGGTCTGGGTCCAATCGGCGACGCTGACCGACAGCAAGGACCACAACAAACTCCGCCGCGATCTCTCGCAAGCTGGGTTCGACCACCCCGCAGCGCCAGCGATCTACGTCGCCGTCCGCCTGGCTCTGGCGATCGGACCTCCTGTGGGGTTGATCATGTGGGGATCAATAACCGGTCACCCACTGACCGGATTGCGCGCGATCGTCTTTCCCTTGGCGCTGTGCGGGCTTGGGCTGCTGGCGCCTCGCTATGCCATCGACAACCTGGCCAATAGCCGCCGCACGCAGATGGAGCAGGAGTTCCCTGATGCGCTCGACCTGATGGTGGTCTGTGTCGAGGCCGGGTTGGGCCTGGAGTCGGCTGTCGTCCGGGTGAGCGACGAAGTGCGTGAATCCCATCCGCGGATTGCTTCAGAGTTTGGCCGCCTTTCCGATGAGATGGGCGCTGGCCGCGGCCGGGCTGACGCGCTTCGCGCCATGGCCGACCGGGTCAACGTCGACACCATCAAGTCCTTCGTAGCCCTGCTTATTCAGACCGAGGCCCTGGGGGTCAGCATCGCCCAGAGCCTGCGGACCTATTCGGTCGAAATGCGCGAGCACCGGTTCCTCAAGGCCGAGGAAAAAGCGATGCGCATCCCCGTCCTGATGACGGTGCCGCTGGTCGCCTGCTTCATGCCGGTGATCATCGTGGCCCTGTTGCTTCCGCCCGCCATCGACGTGGTCCGCACGCTGATGCCAGCCCTGCAAGGTCGCCATTGACCCCCGCCGCTCGCACCAAATCCGCCCTGGCCGCAGCCCTGCTGATGGGCGCGGCCGGCTGCGCGCACCTTCCACGCTCCGCCGAGTGGGTGAAGGTCACGCCGATCACGCCGACCCGCGAAGCGCCCGCCAGCGACGGCTATTACACCGGCGCCGTCGCCGCCATCTCCCGGCGCGACTACGCCGCGGCGCTCGATCTCCTGCAGGCGGCGCGCGCCCGCAATCCCCGTGACGTGCGGGTGCTGAACGCGTTCGGCGTCGTCTACGACAAGCTCGGCCGCTTCGATCTGAGCGCCCGCTACTACGCCGAGGGCAGGGC
>JBOHKZ010000461.1:0-4324 GCA_050729355.1 Phenylobacterium sp.
CCCCTCCACCCCTCGCTCTTCGGCGAGCGGTCCCCCTCCCGCCACTGCGTGGGGGAGGTAAGGAGCAAGGCGACAGCAAAAAGCCCTCCGGCTCGCACCGGAGGGCTTTGAAATGCTTCAGGAGCGAGGTGCTCCCGGGCCTCAAGCCAGCGCGGCGCGAACCTTGTCGGCGATGGCCTTGAAAGCGGTCGGATCGGCGCCGGCGATGTCGGCGAGAACCTTACGGTCCATTTCGATCCCGGCCAGATCAAGGCCGTGGATAAATCGGGCGTAGGTCAGGCCTTCGAGGCGGGCCGCGGCGTTGATGCGTTGGATCCACAGCGAACGGAAGTTGCGCTTACGGACCTTACGGTCGCGGTAGGCGTACTGGCCGGCCTTGTCCACGGCCGCCTTGGCGGTGCGGATGGTGTTCTTGCGGCGCCCGTAGAAGCCCTTGGCTTGCTCGAGAACCTTCTTGTGCTTGGCGTGGGCGGTGACGCCCCTTTTGACGCGAGCCATCTGTCAGAGCTCCTTAAGAGAGGCCGTAGGGCAGGAAGATCTTGATGATTTTCGCGTCGGACGCGCTCATCACCTTCGTGCCTCGGTTCTGACGGATGTACTTGGCGTTGTGGCTGAGCAGGCGGTGGCGCTTGCCCGCGACGCCGGCCTTGATCTTGCCGGTCGCCGTCAGCTTGAAGCGCTTTTTGGCGCCTGACTTGGTCTTCAGTTTGGGCATTTCACGTCGGAGCCGGAGCCCCGTCCTCTTGGCGTATTGATGAACCGCCCTGGCATGCCTTTGGCCAGGCGGTTCCGAAGGGAGCGGCTGATACGCGAAAGGCCGGGGGAATGCAAGGCGCAGCCGCGCCTCACGCCATCGGCCGCGGGACCCTGCTGCGGACCTGGGCCGCGAACCACAGCGCCGGCAGGATCAGGACGGCGGTCAGCAGGAAGGGCGAGCCCGGCGAGACGTTCGAGAAGAGGAAGCCCGCGATGATCGGGCCGCCGATCCGGGCCAGCGCGTTGGAGCTCATGTTGAGGCCCAGCATTTCGCCCTGCCGTTCCCGGGGCGCGGACTGGGAGATCAGGGCCGAGAGGTTCGGGAAACAGATCGACTGGCCAAGGCAGACGAAGGCGAAACCGACCATGGCCACCGGCCAGATGGGCGAGGCCCACTGGGTCAGCATGCCGATGAACATGAACACCAGGCCGGCGCTGAGCACGCGCGCCTCGCCGTGGCGGCGGACCAGCCGGCCGGTCAGGTAGCCCTGGCAGAAGGCGCCGAGCGCCCCGATCCCCATGAAGGCCAGACCGATCTGGCGCGGCCCCCAGCCGAAGCGCTGCTCGGTCCACAGGCCGTAGGTCGCCTCGATGCCGGCGAACCCAGAGACCACGACGAAGCTGATCACCAGAACCCGGCTGATGATCTCGTGGGAGAAGGCTTCCCGCAGGCCGGCGACACGTGCGCCCGGGCGGCGCGTGTCGGTCATCGGGCTGGTCTCGCGGACGAAGAAGATCACCGCCAGCATCGAGGCCAGGCCAAAACCCGCCGCCACCAGCAGCGGAAGCTGGAAACCCAGCGCGCCGCGGCTGGGCTGGGCCAGCAGGCCGCCGATGGCGGGGCCGGTCATGAATCCCAGGCTGAAGGCCGATCCCATGATCCCCATTCGGCTGGCGCGCTGCTCGGGCGGTGTGATGTCGGCGAGCGATCCCTGCAGGGTGGAGATGTTGCCGCTGAAGAGGCCGCAGGCGAAGCGCACGGCGAAGGCCACGGCCAGGTTGGGCGCGAAGGCGAGGCCCACGTAGCTCAGCGCCACCATGCCGATGGTGACGATCAGCACGGGCTTTCGTCCGATCCGGTCCGAGAGCCGGCCCCAGAACGGCTCGCCGATGAATTGGCCAAGCGAGAAGGCCGAGAACAATAGGGTGATCTGCCAGGCCGGCGCGTTGAACGCCTTGGCGAAGAACGGCAGCAGCGGGATCACCAGGCCAAAGCCCGCGATCATTAGGAAGATCACGCCCAGGAGCACGATCAGCGCGCGGCGTTCGTCTCCCGCGACGCTCATGGGTCCACCGCCTGCTGGGTGCGCGGGCCGGCGCGGCGCGCGGCGCTGAGCGCCAGGAAGATGGCGGGCAGGGTGATGAGCGCGCCCTGCCAGAACGGCGCGTTGATGCTGACGCCGGCGAAGGTCAGGCCGGCGCAAAACGGGCCGACGAAGCGGGCAAAGGCGCCGGCGGCGTTGTTCAAGCCCAGAATCTGGCCCTGGCGGTGCGGGTCGGCGGTGCGCGAGATCAGCGACCCGACGTTGGGCCAGGCCACCGACTGCCCCACCGCGGTCAGGCACATCAGGGCGGTGGTGGAGGCGAGCCCCGTCGAGAGCGGCTGCAGGGCGCAGCCGACGACGGTCAGGCCCATGCCGATGGCCAGCATGCGGCCCTCGCCATAGCGCTCGGAGAGCGGCCCGGTGATGAAGAACTGGGTGATCGCGGCGACCACGCCGACGGCGGCGAAGCAGACGCTGATCTCGCGCGGACCCCAGCCGAACTTCGCCTGACCCCAGAGGCCGAAGGTCGACTCGATGCCGGTGAAGGCGAAACCGACCATGAAGGTCAGCAGCATCAGCCGCCCGATCACCGGATCGCGGAAGGCGTCGCCGATCGCCGACCAGCGGCTGGGCCGATGGCTGATCGACTGGTCGCGCACCCGGCTCTCGCGGATGAAGAGGATGATCGCGGTCACCGCAAGCGCCGAGAGGCCCGAGGCGATGAACAGCGGGATGCGGAAACCGATGGGCCCACTATCCACATGGGCGAAGGCGCCGCCGACGGCTGGGCCCACGATCATGCCGACATTCCAGGCCGCGCCCTGCCGCGACATCATCCGCGCGCGCCGCTCCGGCGGGGTCACGTCGGCGATGTAGCCCTGGATCACCGCCCCGTTGCCGCTGGCCAGACCGCCCAGGAAGCGGATGACGAAGGCGGCCAGGACATTGGGCGCAAAGGCCAGCGCCAGGTAGCAGAGGCAGTTGCCGGTGATGGTGGAGATCAAGAGCGGCTTTCGGCCGTAGCGGTCGGAGAGCCGGCCCCAGAACGGTTCGCCGAAGAAACCGCCCATCGCGTAGGCCGAGAAGATCAGGCTGATCTGCCAAGGCTCCGCATTCATCGACTTGGCATAGAAGGGCAGCAACGGGACGATGATCCCGAAGCCCAGCATGTTGATGAAGATCACGGCGATCAGCGACGGCGCAGCCCAGGGGGACGGCGTCGACGCCTCCCGCGGGGCCAGGTCGGACATGCCGAGGGTGTTAAGCCTCGCCGGTGCGGGCGGCAAGCGTGCCTTGCCCGCCGGGGATGCAATGCACCTGAAGGCCCATCGTCTCAGCTTGAGTTGGCATGAGTGATCCGCGCAATTTAGAGCCGTTCCCCAATTGTTCTTGACGTGCGGCGGACATTTCAGAAGGATCGGAGATCCCAGGGTCATGAGGCCCGCCGAGGCCATCGTCATGAGCCAATTGGTCGATATCTCATCATTTCCGACGGGTTCCGGCGTCGACTACGAGAGCGCCGAGGAGGTGGAGCTCCTCAAGCAGCTGACCGCGGACGCCTGGGAATTTGTGAACAGCTACCGATGGACGCCGCCGATCGCCGACCTGGTGCTGGCGTTCGCCATCGCGCCGATCATAGGGCTCTATCTGATGCGCTTCGAACCGGGCGGCGATCCGCGTGACGCAGAGCGCTGGGTGGTTGTCGGCGACTTGCCATCGATGCACTTCGAGACGGACGACTATCCCACGCCAGCGATCGCGCTTCGACTCTACTGCGCCATCGCCCAGGACTGGGCTGACGCGGTCCTGACAGGGCGGGACCTGTCGGATAGCTATCCGATCCCGGTCGCACCGACCCGGGAGTTCGCAGAAATGCTCCTGAGTAGGGTCGAGACGATTCGAAAGGACTTCATTCCGTTGGCCTGAGGCAGAGGTCAGAGGTGCGACTCGGGCGGCTGGAGGTGGGCTAGCGGGCCGTTCTCGACGAAGAACTGCGGGAAGAGGTCGGTCCAGTCGGGGTTGTCGCGCTCGAAATTGATCTTCCACTCGCGCTTGTACTTTTTGAGGGATTTCTCGCGCTGGATCGCGGCGACGATGCTGTCGTGGCGCTCGAACCAGACGAGCCGTTTGACACCATAGCGTCGATCTCGCCTTCGCGGTGTTGGGCGACGCGTTTGAGGAGTTCGCTGGTGACGCCGATGTAGAGCGTGCCGTGTTGTCCGCTGGCCGTCATGTAGACGGCGTTCATCCTCAACCCCCCAAAATTGCTCGTCATGGCCGGGCTTGTCCCGGCCATCCAGAGA
>JBOHKZ010000462.1:0-16803 GCA_050729355.1 Phenylobacterium sp.
GCGACGACCTGGTCGACAGCGTGCTGGATTATGCGCGGCGCAACAACCAGACCCAGATCGTGGTGGGCAAGTCAGCCCATCGCTCGCTGCCCTTCCGTCGCAACCTGTTGACCGCCCTCCTGCAGGAAACCCGCGGCGCGGCGATCCACGTGATCACCGAAGCCGCCGGCAGCGAAGCGGTCGCGCCGCGTACGCGCCGGCCGCTGCGGTCGATACTCTGGCTCGGACACCTGGGGGCGCTCGCCAGCGTCGCGGCGGCGGGCGTCGTCGCAGAGGTCATCAACCGCTACGCCGAGAGCGCCAACCTGGCCATGGTGTTCATGCTGAGCGTCCTGGTGTCCGGCTTGGCGTTCGGCCTCTGGCCGGCGGTCACCGCGGCGGCGGCGGCGGCCTTCGTCTACAACTTCTTCTTCCTGGCGCCGGAGTTCAGTCTGTTCATCGGGCACCCGTCGGACGTCCTCACCTTTGCGGTGTTCTTCGCGGTCGCCATGACCACCGGATGGCTGACCGGGCGGATCCGCGACCAGTCGCTCGCCGTATCGCGCCGCGCCGCCGGGATCGCCGCCGTGCTTTCCGCCACCCGTCGGCTGTCGTCCGCAGCGCGGGCCGAGGACGCCGCCGCGACGCTCGCCGAGCAGTTGGCCGCCGCCACCGGCGCGGCCGCGATCGTGCTGACGCCGCTGGACGACGACATCGCGCTCGCCGCCAGTTCACCGCCGCTGGACGAGCTTTCGGCCGGCGACATGGCCGCCGCGCGCTGGGCCTGGGAGAAGGGCGAACCGGCCGGCCACGGGACCGGCACGCTCCCCACCGCCGCCTGGACCTTCCGCCCCCTGCAGGGCGTGAAGTCGCGGGCGGGCGTGGTCGGGGTCGAGCCTTTGGCCATCGCCACCGAGGACGGCGAGCGGTTCGTCACTGCACTGCTCGACCAGGGCGCGGTGGCGCTGGAGCGTGCGGAATTCGCCACCGCTGCGGCCGGCGCAGAAGCCCTGCGGCGGAGCGACCGCCTGCGCTCGGCGCTCTTCAACTCCATCAGCCACGACCTGCGCACCCCGCTGTCCACGGTGCTTGGCGCGGCCACGACCCTGATCGACTTCGGCAAGTCGCTGGCGCCCAAGGTGCGCGCCGACCTCCTGCAATCGATCCGCGAGGAGGCCGAGCGGCTGAACCGATACGTCGGCGACCTTTTGGACATGACCCGGCTGGAGGGCGGCGTGCTCACCGCCAAGCGCGACTGGATCGACGTGCGCGACGTCCTGCGGGCGGCGGTGGATCGCGTCAAACGCCGGTTGGAAGGTCGGCGGGTGGCGCGTGACTTCCCCGCCCAGCTCTCCATGGTGATGGCCGACGCCTCCCTGCTGGAACAGGCCCTGGTCAACATCCTGGAAAACGCCATCGCCTACAGTCCCGACAAGACGACCATCGAAGTGGCGGCCCATGAGGACCTCGGCAACGTGGTGATCAGTATCGAAGACGAGGGCCGCGGCATCCCGACCGCCGAGCTGGAGCGGGTGTTCGAACGCTTCCGCCGCATGGAGGAGGCCACCGACCGCGGCAAGGGCGCGGGCCTCGGCCTAGCGATCGCCAAGGGCTTCGTGGAGGCGATGGGCGGGCGGATCGCGGCGGCCTCGCCGATCCGCGACGGCCGCGGCGCGCGCATCCTGATCAGCCTGCCCAAGGAACGCGCCACGCCGGGACACCTGCTGTGAGCGCGCACCGACCCCGCATCCTGGTGATCGACGACGAGCCGCAGATCCATCGATTCCTGGGTCCGGCCCTCGAGGCCGACGGCTACGAGCATGTGCGGGCCGACACGGCCACGGAGGGGTTGCGCGAACTCGCCCGCAAGGCGCCGGACGCCGTGGTGCTCGACCTCGGCCTGCCCGACCTCGACGGCAAGGAGGCGCTGACCCGTGCGCGGGGCTTCTACAGCGGCCCGATCATCATCCTTTCGGCCCGCGATCGCGAGACCGAGAAGATCGACGCCCTGGACCTGGGCGCCGACGACTATGTGGAAAAGCCGTTCGGGGTCGGGGAATTCCTGGCCCGGCTGCGCGCGGCCCTGCGCCACCGGCTGCAGCAGGACGGCGGCCCGACGGTGGTCACGGCCGGCGACCTGACCGTGGACCTGATCAAGCGCCTGGTCACCCGCGCCGGCGCTGCGATCCGGCTGTCGCCGCGCGAATACGATCTGCTTGCGCAACTGGTCGGCGGCGGCGGCAAGGTCGTGACCCACCGGCAGTTGCTGACTGCCGTCTGGGGTCCGGCGCATGAGCAGGACATCCAGTACCTGCGCGTTTTCGTGGGCCAGCTACGCCAGAAGATGGAGCCCGATCCGGCGTCTCCCACGCTGATCCTGACCGAACCGGGCGTCGGCTATCGCTGGATGGGTTGAGCGCTCAACTCGCGGCCTTGCGTAGTTCCGCCACCTGCTTTGCCGTGACCTTCGAGGGCTGGGCGCCGAAGCGGGCGGTGACGTAGTTGGCGACGGCCGCCACCTCGTCGTCGGTATAGGCATGGCCAAACGCGGGCATGTAGCTCAGCCCGCCCGCGGTGCGTCGGTTCGAGCCCGAGATGACCATCTGCGCGACATTGGTGGCGGTGGGATCGTTCACCGCCCGAACGCCGGTCAGCGTCGCCCAGGGCGTCAGCGAACCCTGGCCCGTCCAGCTATGGCAGCTGACGCAGGCGCCCTCGAAGATGCGCTTGCCCTTCGGATCGCCCGCTATCGTAACGCCCTGCCTGTGCGTCGCCGGCGCGAGGCGCTGGGCCGTCGCGGGCTGATCGGCGCTGGCCACGGCCGGGATGGTCCGGACGTAGGTCACCAGGGCAGCGATATCCGACGGCGTCAGGTGGCTGAGGCTGAGGTCGACCGCCTCGCCCATCGGCCCGGAGGCGACGCCGCGGCCGGCGGCATGGCCGGTGGCCAGGTACTGCGTGAGCTCGGCGTCGCTCCACGCTCCGACGCCTGACAGTCGATGCCCGGTGATGTTGTAGGCCTTCCAACCGGCCGCCACGGCGCCGGCGTACTTCTGGCGGTTGTCGAGCGCCTGGGCGAGGCTGCGCGGGGTGTGGCAGTCCCCGCAGTGCGCCATGGCCTCGGCGAGATAGGCGCCGCGGTTCCACTGCGGGCTGCGGTCCGGATGCGGCCGGAAGCGCTGGTCGGGATTGAACATCCTCCCCCAGATCGACATCAGCCAGCGCTGGTTGAACGGGAAGCTGAAGGTGCTGGGCGGCCTCTGCTTGTGAACCGCCGGCAGGGTCGCCAGGTAGGCCCGGATCGCCAGGGCGTCGGCGTCGGTCATGTAGCTGTAGGCCGCGTACGGCATGGCCGGATAGAGGTGCGCCTTGGGCCCGACGCCGTCATGCAGCGCGGCCAGGAACTGGGCGTCCGACCAACCGCCGATGCCGGTCTCCTTGTCGGGCGTGATGTTGGGCGAATAGATCGACCCGAACGGCAGGTTGAAAGCCAGGCCGCCCGCGAACGGAATGCCGCCCTTGGCCGTGTGGCAGGCCTGGCAATCGGCGGCGCGGGCCAGGTACTGACCCCGCGCGACCGGGTCGGTCGAGGCGAAGTCCGCGGGGACGCCGGTGGGCGACGGGCCCTTGTAATCGGCCAGCGTCACCGTCTGCCCGCCGGCGAAAGCGAGCGGACGCGACCCGGTGACGAACCAGCCCGCGACGCCCAGGCCGACGACGACCACCACCGCCACGACGATCAGCAGGATGCGGCCAAGGGTCATGCCTGCTTCCTTCCGGCCAGGACGTCACGGTCGATGGGAAGCCGGCGGAGCCGCTTGCCGGTGGCGGCGAAGATCGCGTTGGCCACGGCCGGCATGCCCGCCACGGTGCCGGCCTCGCCGATGCCGCCGGGCGCCTCGCCGCTGGCGATGACGTGGATGTCGATGGGCGGAGTCTCGTTCATCCGCAGCATCCGGTAGTCGTGGAAGTTGCTCTGCTGGACGCGCCCGTTCTCAACGGTGATCTCGCCGTAGAGAGCGGCGGTCATGCCGAAGATGATCCCGCCCTGCAACTGGGCGACGACGGTGTCGGGGTTGACGGCGATGCCGGTGTCGACCGCGCAGTTCACGCGGCGCAGTTTCACCGAACCCTCGGGGTCGACCTCGACCTCGGCCACCGTGGCGATCCAGCTGGTGAACGAGGGCTGGATGGCGACGCCGCGACCGCAACGGGCCGGCAGGGGCGAGCCCCAACCGGACTTCTCCGCCGCCAACTTCAGCGCCGCCCGCATCCGCGGCTGCTTGCCCAGCATGCTCATCCGGAACTCGACCGGATCCTTGCCGGCCTTGTGCGCCAGCTCGTCGATGAAGCTCTCGATGACGAAGACGTTGTGCGCCGGCCCGACGCCTCGCCAGAAGCCGGTGTTCAGCCCCGGCGGCTCCTCCCGCACGAAGGCGACGTGCAGGTTGGGGATGTCGTAGGGCAGGTCCGCGGCGCTGTCCCAGGCGTCGAAGTCCTTGCCGCCCGCGGCGGCCTTCGGCAGCCAGCGGGCCAACACCGACGACCCGGTGATGATGTGCTTCCAGGCGTCGATCTTGCCGTTCACGAGGCGGGCGCTGAAGCGGTCATGCCAGGCCGGCCGATAGACGTCGTGCTGGATGTCCTCCTCGCGGCTCCAGATCACCTTGACCGGCCCGTCGACCTTCTGGGCGATGCGCACGGCGGAGGTGACCATGTCGTATTCCAGGCGCCGTCCGAACCCGCCGCCAAGCAGGTGCTGGTGCACGGTCACCTTGTCGAGGGGCAGGCCGGTGACGTCGGCCGCCGTCTTCTGGGCGCGGGTCATCACCTGGATGCCGACCCAGACTTCGCAGCTGGTCGGCGTCACGTGGACCGTGCAGTTCATCGGCTCCATCGTGGCGTGCGCCAGGAAGGGCACGTCGTAGGCCGCCTCGACCACGTCGCCGCCGGTCAGCGCCTTGCCGATGTCGCCGGCGGATTTGCCCACCACGCCCGGCCGGCTGCTCGCCGCGACCAGTCGCTCCCGCAACTGGGCGGTGGAGATCCCGGCGTGGGGACCGTCGTCCCAGGTGATGTTGAGCGCCGCCAGACCCTGCTTGGCGGCCCAGGTGTGATCGCCGACCACGGCCACGAGATCGTCCAGCACCACGACCTGCCGCACGCCGGGCACGGTCATGGCCTGGCTGTCGTCGACGCGCAGGACCCTGCCGCCGACCACGGGCGATTGGGCAAGCGTGGCGAACTTCACGCCGTCAGGCAGGGCGTCGATGCCGTAGATAGCCGCTCCGTTGACCTTTTCCGGCGTGTCCAGGCGGTGCAGCGGTTTGCCGATCAGGCGGAAGGCCTTGGGATCCTTGAGCGACGGATCGGCCGGCGGCTTCATCCCCGCGGCCTTGCCGGTCAGGGCGCCGTAGGCGACGCGCCGGCCGCTGGCGTCGTGGATCACCTGTCCGGCCTCGGTGCGGCAGGTCGCGGGATCGACGCCCCAGCCGCTGGCCGCCGCCTGCACCAGGATCGCCCGCGTGCCAGCGCCCGCCTTGCGCAGGGGCGTCCAGAAGGATCGGATGGAGTTGGAGTTGCCGGTCACCTGCAGGCCGAACAGCGGGTTGGCGTAGAGGGCGTCGTCGGGCGGCGCATGCTCGACGGCCACCTGCGCCCAGTCGGCGTCCAGTTCCTCGGCCAGGATCATCGAGATCGAGGTGTAGGTGCCCTGCCCCATCTCCACCTGCGGCATGACCAGCGTGGTCTTGCCCGAGCGGTCGATGCGGATGAAGGCGTTCGGGGCGAAGCCGCCCTTCGGCGCAGGCTCCTCGCGCCCGGCCGCCACGCCGATCGGCGCCAGGAAGCCGACCAGCAGGCCGCCGCCCGCCGCTGCCGCCACCTTCAGGAGGGCGCGGCGGGAGGGCTGGATTTCCGGTTGGTCGTCGGGGGTGAGGTTGTCGAACGGGGTCATGTCCGCGAGCTCCCTCAGACGGCCTTGGCCGCGCGCTTGATCGCCTCGCGGATGCGCACATAGGTGCCGCAGCGACAGATGTTGCCGGACATGGCGGCGTCGATATCCGCATCGTCCGGGTTCGGCGTCGTGGCCAGCAGAGCCGCGGCGGACATGATCTGCCCCGACTGGCAGTAGCCGCACTGGACGACCTCAAGTTCGAGCCAGGCTTGCTGGGCCTTCCGGCCGGCAGGCGTCGCGCCGACCGCCTCGATGGTGGTGACCGAGCGGCCTTCCAGGGCGCTGATCGGCAGCATGCACGAGCGCAATGGCGTTCCGTCGACGTGCACCGTGCACGCCCCGCACTGGGCGATGCCGCAACCGAACTTGGTGCCGGTGAGCTTAAGGAGGTCGCGCAGGACCCAGAGCAGCGGCATCTCCGGCGGCGCATCGACCTCGCGCACCTCGCCGTTGATCGTCAGCTTCGCCATGCGCTCAAGACCTCCAACGCCAGCCAGCGTGAGTGCTCAACCAAACATAGTCCGCGCGCGCCGATATGGGAGTCCTCCAAAGGTATCGGTGCAGACAGAGTCAGCCGCGCCCCAGGCGCGCGCTAGCATCACCAGCTCAGGACCACCTTGCCGGCCTGGCCGGACCGCGCCGCGTCGAAGCCGGCCTGGAAGTCGCGGGCTTCGAAACGGTGGGTGATCAGGGGCTCCAGATCGAACCCCGCGTGCAGCAGGCCCAGCATCTTGCGCCAGGTCTCGAACATCTCGCGGCCGTAGACGCCCTTGATGGTCAGCGCCTTCATGATGATCCGCGACCAGTTCACGTCGATCGACTTGGCCGGGATGCCGAGCAGAGCGAGCTTGCCGCCCATCGCCAGCGCCTCGACCGCCTGGCCGAACGCCGCGGCGGCGCCGGACATCTCCAACGCGACGCCGAAGCCGTCGGTCACACCCTCCGCGGCCATGGCGTCGCGCAGGTCTTCGTGGCCGAGGTGCACCGGGCGCACGTCGGCCAGCTTCTGGGCGAGGTCCAGGCGGAAGTCGTTGAAGTCGGTGATCACCACCGAGCGGGCGCCGGCGCGGCGCGCGATGCCGGCCGCCATGATGCCGATAGGTCCGGCGCCGGTAATCAGCACGTCCTCGCCCAGGAGGTCGAACTGCTGCGCGGTGTGCATGGCGTTGCCAAAGGGATCGAGCAGCGCCCCGATGTCGTCGCTGACCTCTTGCGGCAGCGGAACCGCGTTGAACGCCGGGATGCAGAGGTATTCGGCGAAAGCGCCCTGGCGGTTCACCCCGACGCCCACGGTCTTGGGGTCCAGGTGGAAACGGCCGGCGCGCGACGCCGACGAGTTCATGTCGACGACGTGGCCCTCGCCGGACACCCGCTGACCGACTTTGAGCGGGCGATCCACGCCCTTGCCGATCTCCACGATCTCGCCGGAGAATTCATGGCCGACGATCATCGGAACCGGAATGGTCTGCGCCGCCCAGTCGTCCCAGTTGTAGATATGCAGGTCGGTGCCGCAGATCGCCGTGCGGCGGATCTTGATCAGGACGTCCTCGGGACCGGGCGCCGGAACAGGCGCCTCGACCTGCCAGAGGCCCTCCGCCGGCTGGGTCTTGGCGAGCGCGGTCATGTGAAGGGTCATTGAGCGGCTCCGCAGGTCTGGCGCGCGCGACGGAAGGCGTCGGCGGCCTGGACGATCTGGTCCGGCGTGTGGGCGGCCGAGACCTGGGTGCGGATGCGGGCCTGGCCGCGCGGCACCACGGGGAAGGAAAAGCCGGTGACCAGGACGCCCTCGTCCAGCAGAGCGGCGGCGAGGTCCTGGGCCAGGCGCGCATCGCCCAGCATCACCGGGATGATCGGGTGTTCGCCGGGCAGCAGGTCGAAGTCGGCGGCGGCCATGGAGCTGCGGAACTGGGCGGCGTTGGCGGCGATCTGAGCGCGCAGGGCGTCGCCCTCGGCGCTCTCGGCGATGGCGATGGCCTCCAGCGCGGCGGCGCAGACCGGCGGGGCGATGGCGTTGGAGAACAGGTAGGGCCGCGAGGTCTGGCGCAGCAGGGCCACGACGTCGCGGCTGGCGGCCACGAAGCCGCCCATGGCGCCGCCGAGCGCCTTGCCGAAGGTGCCGGTGACGATGTCGACCTTTACGCCGTGCAGCGCCGGCGTGCCGCGCCCGCCGGGACCGATGAAGCCCGTCGCATGGCAGTCGTCCACCAGGACCAGCGCCCCGTAACGGTCGGCCAGGCGGGTGATCTCACCCAGCTTGGCGATGGCGCCGTCCATGGAGAAGACGCCGTCGGTGGCGATCAGCACGGTCCGGGAGCCCGCCTCGCGCGCCGCCTTCAACTGCTCCTCCAGCGCACCCATGTCGCCCGCCGGATAGCGGTAGCGAGCGGCCTTGCAGAGCCGAACGCCGTCGATGATCGAGGCGTGGTTGAGGGCGTCGGAGACGATCGCGTCGCCCTCGCCCAGCAGCGGTTCGAAGACCCCGCCGTTGGCGTCGAAGGCGGCGGCGTAGAGGATCGCGTCATCGAAGCCGAGGTAGTCGGCGATGCGGGCCTCCAGGTCCTTGTGCAGGGCGTGGGTGCCGCAGATGAACCGCACCGAGGCGAGGCCTGCGCCGGCGTCCCGCGCCGCCCGGGCCGCGGCCTCGACGACCCGCTCGTCACCCGCCAGTCCCAGGTAGTTGTTTCCGCAGAGATTGATCGCGTCAGCCTCGGCGCCGTCCGGCCGGCGCAGGCGCACCACAGGGCCCTGGCGCGAGACGATCACCCGCTCCGGCTTGCTCAGGCCCTGGGCGGCGATCTCGTCGAGTGTGGTTCGGATGCGGGTATCGAAAGCTGCGTCGCGCAAGGGGCTAGCTCCGTTAAACGCAGCCCCGATTACGTCATACTGGAATTCTTGTCCAGTATATTGGAATTCCTATAATACGACGACCAACAGGGCCCGCGCCAGGGTTTCCTGGGTGTTCCGCAAGGCGTGCGGCAGGTCGGCAGGATAGCGCGCCGTAGCGCCGGCCGGAACCGGCGTGGTCTCGTCTCCGGTTTGCACTTCCAGCGCGCCTTCCAGGACGGTGAGGTGCTCCATGGCGCCGGTCGGATGCGGCTCGGAGACCAGCGCGCCGCCCGGGCGCACCATCAGTTCGTACCATTCAAAGCCCCCGGCGTTCGCGGCCGGGCTGAGGATGCGCAGCAGGCAGCTGCCGTCGGCGGTGCGGATCTCGGGCGTGAAGTGCGCGGGCAGGATTGTGATGGCCGCGGCATGGGCGCCGCTGTGGCCCTTGACCAGTTCGGACAGGTCGACGCCCAGGGCTCGCGTCAGGTTCCAGAGCGTCGAGAATGTGGGGTTGGTCTGGGCCCGCTCGATCTGGCTCAGCATGGAGCGCGAGACGCCGGAGAGCGCCGCCAGCTCGTCGAGGGTCAGCCGCTTCTTCTTGCGGATCTGCTGGAGGCGCGGCCCAAGGTGAGGCGGATCGGCGGTCATGATCCTACTGATAGCCGCATTCCGGGCGAGCGGCCTAGGCCACGGGAAGCTGCGTGACCATGGAGTTCACCTCCTGCATGCTCGGCAGGGGTCGCTATAAAGCTGGCCGAGGCGCGGCTGGCCGCCGGTTGAGTCCGAAAGGCGTCGATATGGATTTCTCGAAGCTGCAGGCGACCAGCAAGGTCACCGACGAATGGAAATACCCGCTGGCGCCGGCCGGCCGCGGCGGCCTGGTGCAGGTCGACCATGCGCCCGACCACAAGCTCTATTGGGAAGAGTACGGCGATCCCGACGGCGAGCCGGTGATGTTCCTGCACGGCGGGCCGGGCGGAGCCTGCGCGCCGGCCATGTCGCGGTTCTTCGACCCCAAGCGCTACCGCGTGATCCTGTTCGACCAAAGGGGCTGCGGCCGGAGCGAGCCGACGGTGGCCGCCAACGGTCCGGCCGTAGCACTGGCCAAGAACACCACCGACGAACTGGTGGACGACATCAACCGGCTGCGCGACGCCCTGGGCATCACCGGCAAAATGCATGTGTTCGGCGGCAGCTGGGGCAGCACGCTCGCCATGGTCTATGCGATCCGCCATCCGCAGCACGTGGCCTCGCTGATCCTGCGGGGCATCTTCCTCGGCGCGCGCGAGGACCTGCTCTACATGTACCAGGGCAACGCCGCGACGTTCGCCGATGCGCCCTACGCCCTGACCGAGCCCGGCTCCTACATCACCTATCCCAGCGAATGGCAGACGTTCCTCGAACCGATCGCGCCGGCCGATCGCGGCGACGTAATGGCCGCCTACAAGAAGATCTTCGACATGACCCCGGCCAGCGACGCCGAGCGCGCCCGCCAGACGGCCGCGGCGGTGGCCTGGTCGATCTGGGAGGGCACGATCTCCAACATGATCCCGGACACCGCCGACAGCGGCAAGTTCGGGGAGGAGCACTTCGCGCTCTGCTTCGCCCAGATCGAGGCTCACTTCTTCGCCCACCAGCTGTTCCTGCCGCCCGACTACATCGTGAAGAACGCTGCGACCCTCGCGCCGATTCCGACGCACATCGTGCACGGGCGGTTCGATCAGGTCTGTCCGCTGACCCAGGCGTCGCGCCTGGTCGAGGCGCTGTCGAAGTCGGGCGCGGAGCCCGCCACCTACGTCAAGACCACCGCCGGTCACAGCGCCATGGAGAAGGAGACCGTCCTGGCGCTCACTGCGATCATGGATGGCCTCCCGCCGCTGAAGCAGCCGCGCGCCGCGTCGTGATCGGGTTTCCGAAACAAGGCGCGACCCGACCCGCCTGGCCGAGGCGGCGCGTGGGGCCGGTGTTCGCGCGCAACGGCATGATCGCCGCGGCCCATCCGCTGATCGCCAACGCCGGCCTTGCGGTGTTGCGGGACGGCGGCAACGCCGTGGACGCGGCCGTCGCTGCGGGGCTGACGGCCTCGGTGGTGATGCCCGAGATGTGCGGCCTTGGCGGCGACCTCTTCGCCATCGTCCATGCGCCGGGCGCCGAGCCCACGGCGGTGCTGGGGAGCGGGATCGCTCCGCGGGGCGCTAGCCTCGACCAGATGCGGGCGGCGGGCGGCCACACCGGCAAGATGCCGCTGACCGGGCCGCTCTCGATCGGCGTGCCCGGCATGGTCCAGGCCTACGCCGCGCTCCTGGAGCGGTTCGGCCGCCGGCCGCTGGCGGAACTGGCGCAGGACGCCATTCAGCAGGCCGAGGACGGCTTCCCGCTCACCATCTTCGGCGCCGCCGCGATCTCACAATACGCAACGATGCTGGGTCGCCATCCGGCCACGGCCGCGGTCCTTCTGCCGCACGGCCGGGCGCCTGAGGCCGGCGAAATCCTGCGTCAGCCCGATCTCGCGCGCACCCTGCGGCTGATCGCGGCGCAAGGCGCGTCGGCCTTCTACCGTGGCCCTCTCGCCAACCGCATCGCGCAGGCCGTGCAGGAGGCCGGCGGCGCGCTTTCGAGCGAGGACCTGGCCGGCCACGAGACCGTGCTGGAGCCGCCGATCGCCACGAGCTATCGCGGCCTGACAGTCTTCCAGACCGGCCTGCCCTCCCAGGGCCTGATCCTGCTGGAAGCCCTCAACATCGCCGAACACGTCGGCGCCGAGGTCCTGGCGGCAGGCGATGCGGCCACGGTCCACTGGCTGGCCGAGGCCGCTCGGCTCGCCTATGCGGACCGCGTGGCCTACGCCCGCGACCCGGCGTTCGGCGCCACGCCGATGGCGACCCTGCTTTCGAAGACCTGGGCGCAGAGCCGGTTCGGCGACATCGATCCGGCCCGCGCGTTCGACGAGGCCGCGCCTGGCCCAATGACCGACGGCGACACGACGTACTTCTGCGTGGTCGACCGCGACGGGATGATGGTCTCGCTGATCCAGTCGGTTTCCAGCGCCTTCGGCTCCGGGATCATCGCCGGCGATACCGGGGTGCTGCTCAACAACCGGGTCGGGCGCGGCTTCAGCCTGGAGGATGGCCACCCCAACCTCTACGCGCCCGGCAAGAAGACCATGCACACCCTGAACTGCTGGCTGGTGGCCGACGCCGCGGGCGTTCCGGTGATGGTTGGCGGCACCCCGGGCGGCGACGGCCAGCCGCAGTGGAACCTGCAGCTGCTCACGGCCCTGATCGACGGCGGCCTCGACGTGCAGGCGGCCATCGAGGCGCCGCGCTGGAGCCTCTGGCCCGGCACCGATCCAGCCGATCGGCCGAACCCCTACGAACTGCGCGTCGAGTCCCGGCTGGGCGAGGCGGCGCTGGCCGATCTCGCCGCGCGCGGCCACCCCGTAAAGCTGACCGGCGCCTGGGGCGGGAGCGGCGCAGCCCAGATCATCGTCCGGGACCCAGCGACCGGCGTCCTGGCGGGCGGCTCCGACCCTCGCGTCGAAGGTCTCGCCCTGGGCTTCTAGGACGCTGCGGCGGCCCGGCCGGGAGGACCCGACGTCGAACCCCCGCCCAGCGCCTTGTACAGTTCCACCCGGTTGAGGGACTCCGTCAGCCTGGCGAGGATCAGGGTCTGGCGCGCGATGTAGAGGGTTCGCTGGGCGTCCAGAACGGCCAGATAGCTATCGACGCCGCGGTCGTAGCGCGCCCGGCTCAGGACCTGGGCGGTGGTGGCTGCGGCGACGAGGCGTTCCTGGGCGGAGACCCGGTCGCGGATCGTGGCGCGCACCGCCAGCGCATCCGACACCTCCTGGAAGGCGGTCTGGATCGCCTTTTCGTACTGGGCGACGGCGATGTCGCGGCCGGCCTTGGCGCCCTTCAGGTTGGCGACGTTCGCCCCACCGGCGAACAGCGGCAGGACGATCTGCGGTGCGAAGCTCCAGGCCCCGGTTCCGCTCTTGAAGAGGCCGTTGAGGTCGGAACTGGCGCTCCCCGTGGCGCCAGTCAGGCTGATGTTGGGGAAGAAGGCGGCGCGCGCTGCGCCGATGTTGGCGTTCTGGGCCTGCAGGTTGTGCTCGGCCGCCAGGACGTCGGGTCGCCGGATGAGGACATCGGACGGCAGCCCCGGTTGCAGGTCGGCCAGAATGCCGACCGCGGAGACATCGCCCTTGGGCAACAGCTCCACCGGAACCTCGGCGCCGACCACGAGCTGCAGCGCGTTGCGGTCCTGGGCGACGCGGGCGGTCGCCACCGCGACGTCGCTGCGCGCCTGCTCGGCCTGTGTCTGCGCCTGGCTCAGGTCGAGTTGCGATGCCGCGCCAGCGTCGAATCGCTTCTGGATCAGCGCCAGGGAGTCGTCGCGACTCTTCAGCGTGTCCAGATTGACCGCCAGCAGGTCCTGGTCGGCCGCCATAGACAGATAGTCCGCGGCCACCTCGGCCATCAAGCTGATCTGGACGGTGCGGCGGTTCTCCTCCACCGCGAAGTAGTTCTGCAGGGCCGCGGCGCTCAGGTTGCGGATCCGGCCGAAGAGGTCGAGCTCGTAGGCCGAGAAGCCCACCGTGGCGCTGTATTGGTCGAACGTGCCGCCCTGGCCGGTCAGTGACGTGGCGGCCGGCGTGTGGGTCTTGCTCTCCGAGCCCACCGCATTGATCGCCGGCAGCAGCTCGGAGCGCTGGACGCGGTACTGCGCGCGAGCCTGCTCGATGTTGCCGACCGCGATGCGCAGGTCGCGGTTCTGCCGCAACGCCAGGTCGATCACCTGCTGCAGACGAGGGTCCAGGAAGACGTCGCGCCAGGCCAGGTCGCCGGACGAAACGCCGGGAGACGCCGCCGTGGGGGCGGGAGCCGGCCAGGACTGGCCCACGGGCAGTCCAGGTCGCTCATAGCGCGGCGCCAGGTTGCAGCCAACCAGCGTGACGCCGGCCAGCAGGAGGGCGAGGGTCCGACGCAGCATCTCAGCCCGCCTCGTTGGGGGACGCCGCGGCGGGCGCCGGGTGGTCGTCCTTCTGGCGGCCCAGGTGGCGCTGGACGAGCACGAAGAACAGCGGGACGAAGAAGATCGCCAGCGCCACGGCGGAGATCATCCCGCCGATGACGCCGGTGCCGATGGCGTGCTGGCTGCCGGCGCCGGGCCCGTTCGAGATCGCCAAGGGGAACACGCCTGCGACGAACGCCAGCGAGGTCATCAGGATCGGCCGCAACCGGATGCGCACCGCCTCCAGGACCGCCTCGACCAGGGGCATGCCCTGCTCGCGCCGGTCCTTGGCGAATTCAACGATCAGGATCGCGTTCTTCGACGCCAGCCCCATCGTCGTCAGCAGGCCCACCTGGAAGTAGATGTCGTTGGAGAGGCCCCGCACGCTGGTCGCCAGGAGTGCGCCGATCACGCCCAGCGGTATGACCATGATCACCGACAGCGGGATCGACCAGCTCTCGTAGAGCGCCGCCAGCAGCAGGAAGACCACCAGGATCGAAAGCGCGTAGAGCGCCGGCGCCTGGGCCCCGGATTCCCGTTCCTGCTGCGACAGGCCTGTCCACTGGTAGCCGATGCCCTGAGGAAGCTTGGCGGCCAGCCGTTCCATGGTCTTCATGGCGTCGCCGGAGCTCTTTCCCGGCGCGGGCGAGCCCTGGATTTCCATGGCCGAGAGGCCGTTGTAGCGCTCCAGCCGCGGCGAGCCGATCGTCCACCGGCTGCTCGCGAACGACGAGAACTGCGCCATCGTCCCGTTGGCGTTACGGACGTACCAGCGGTCGAGGTCCTCGGGCTTCATGCGGAAGGGCGCGTCGGACTGCACGAACACCTTCTTGACCCGGCCGCGGTCGATGAAGTCGTTCACATAGGTCCCGCCCAGGGCGGCGCTGAGGGCGCTGTTGATGTCGGCGGTGGTCAGGCCCATGGCGCCGGCCTTGGCCTGGTCGACGTCGATGACGAGCTGCGGAGTGTCGTCCTGCCCGTTGGGGCGGACCTGCGCGAGGCCCGGTTCCTTGCCGGCCATGCCGAGCAACTGGCCGCGCGCCGCCATCAGGGCCTCGTGGCCAACGCCGCCGGTGTCCTGCAGCTCGAAGTCGAAACCGGACGAGGTGCCCAGCTCGGGCACTGCGGGCGGCACCACGGCGAACACCTGGGCGTCGCGGATCTGGCCGAAGTCCTTCATCGCCCGCTGGACGATGGCCGGCGCCTTCAGGTTGGCTGAGCGCCGCTCCTTGAAGTCCTTCAGCCTGACGAAGGCGATGCCGGAGTTCTGGCCCGCGCCGGCGAAGCCGAAGCCGGAGACGGTGAACACCGCCTGGACTGCATCCTTCTCGTCCTTGAGGTAGTGGTTCGCGACGTGGGTCAGGACGGCCTGGGTGCGCTCCTCGGTGGCGCCGGGCGGCAGCTGGATGACCGTGAAGATCGAGCCCTGGTCTTCTTCCGGCAGGAAGGCGGTCGGCAGGCGCAGGAACAGCAGGCCGATGGCCACGATGATCGCGGCGTAGACCGCCATCCAGCGACCGCCCTTGCCCAGCATCTTGCGCACCTGGACCTGGTGGCGGTTGCTGGCGTGTTCGAAGTTGCGGTTGAACCAGCCGAAGAAGCCGACCTTGGCGATCTCGTGCCCCTTGGCCTTGGGCCGCAGCATGGTGGCGCACAGCGCCGGCGTCAGCACCAGCGCGACCAGGATCGACAGCGACATGGCCGAGACCAGGGTGATCGAGAACTGCCGGTAGATGACGCCCTGCGAGCCGCTGAAAAACGCCATCGGCACGAACACCGCGGCCAGCACCAGGGCGATGCCGATCAGGGCGCCAGTGATCTCGTCCATGGATTTCCGGGTGGCTTCCTTCGGCGAAAGCCCCTCCTCCTCCATCACCCGCTCGACGTTCTCCACCACGACGATGGCGTCATCGACCAGCAGCCCGATCGCCAGCACCAGGCCGAACATCGTCAGCGTGTTGATGGAGTAGCCGAAGGCCGCGAGGATCCCGAAGGTGCCCAGCAGCACGACCGGGACGGCGATGGTCGGGATGAGCGTCGCACGCCAGTTCTGCAGGAACAGGAACATCACCAGGAAGACCAGGACGATGGCCTCGACCAGGGTCTTCACGACCTCCTCGATCGACTGCTGGATGAAGGGCGTGGAGTCGACCGGGATGACGTACTTGATGCCCGGCGGGAACGACTTCGAGAGCTCCTCGACCCGGGCCTTTACGGCCTTGGCGGTGTTCAGCGCATTGCCGCCCGGCGCCAGCTTGATGGCGAGACCGGCGGCGGACTGCAGATTATACTTGGCCAGCGAGTTGTAGTTCTCGGCGCCGAGTTCGACGCGGGCGACGTCGCGCAGAAAGACGTGGGCGCCGTCCGGCGTGGTCTTCAGGATGATCGCCTGGAATTGCTCCGGCGTCTGGAGGCGCGACTGGGCGGCGATGGTGGCGTTCAGCACCGTCCCCGGCACCGACGGCGTGCCGCCGAGCTGACCGGCCGAGACCTGGGCGTTCTGGGCGCGGATCGAAGCGATCACGTCGGCCGGCGTCAGGTTGTGGGCGTTGAGCTTGTCGGGATCGAGCCAGATGCGCATAGCGTACTGCGCGCCGAACAGCTGGACGTCGCCGACGCCGTCGACGCGGCTGATCGGGTCCTGCAGATTGGTGGCGATGTAGTCGGCCAGGTCGGAGTTGGTGGCCTTGCCGTCCGTCGCATAGAGGCCGACGACCAGCAGGAAGTTGCGCGTGGACTTGACCACCGTCAGGCCCTGCTGCTGCACCTCCTGCGGCAGGAGCGCGATGGCGCTCTGCAATTTGTTCTGGACCTGGACCTGGGCGATATCGACGTTGGTGCCGCCCTTGAAGGTCAGAGTGACTGTCGAAGCGCCGGTGCTCTCGCTGGTCGACGAGATGTAGGCCAGCCCGTCCAGCCCCTTCATCTTCTGCTCGATGACCTGGGTGACGCTGTCCTCGGCGGTCTTGGCCGAAGCGCCCGGATAGAGCGCCTGCACGGCGATCTGTGGCAGCGCGATGTTGGGATAC
>JBOHKZ010000463.1:0-12226 GCA_050729355.1 Phenylobacterium sp.
ATCCATTGGCTTGAGGGCGTCAGGAAGCTCGTCACGTTGATGATCATCTTGTCGTCGACGCCCGAGGTCGAGGTGACCCCGATGGTGGAGTCCTTCGGCAGGTCGACCGCCGCCGACATCCAGCCCTTCGGCCCGTGACTGAAGGTCATCAGGCGTGCCTTGACGTTGTCGTAGAGCACGACGGCCATGCGGTCCTTGGTGTCCACCACCTCGTCGATCGCCTGGCTCTGCGACGGCCGCAGAACCAGCGCGCCCTTCAGGTTCGCCGGATCGGCCTTCACCGCGGCCAGGTCGAAGGAGACGAGGTCGCCTTCCTTGAACCCCTTGGCCGCCCAGTCCTCCTCCAGCGTCACCACCATCTGGCCATCGACGTAGGCCTGGATGGAGGACTTCTTCGGCAGGTCGAGGCGCACGGCGCCCTTGTCGGTGATCAGGTGGTGCTCGGCGTTGAAGGTGTCGAGCGGCCGCTGGATGATCAGCGCGGCCACCTTGCCGTCGGGCTCGGTGAGGGTCAGCGGCGAGACGCCGTAACCGCCGTCCTGCGCCGTGCCGCGATAGACTTCGCGCGCGGCCGACAGCGCCTGGCCGCGCTTCACGATCTTGGCGACATAGGGGTAGCCGGAGGTCGTCACCTCGCCCTTGGTCCAGTCGGTGGCGACGATCAGGGTGTCGTGGTCGATCCAGTCGAACCGGTGCTTGCCCTCGGGCAGGTGGAAGCCGCCGGCGACGAACTGGCCGGTCTGGGCGTCGAACTCGCGAACCTCGACCGCGTCCTTGCCGCCGTTGGACAGGCTGACCAGGCAGTAGCGGTCGGCGGGCTTCAGGCAGTCCGCGCCCTTGTAGACCCAGTTCGCGCCCTCGGACTTGGCCAGGGCGTCGATGTCCAGGATGGTCTTCCACTCCGGATTGCCGGTCCGGTAGCTGGCGATGCTCGTCGTGCGCCAGATGCCGCGCACGTGCTCAGTGTCCTGCCAGAAGTCACGCAGGGACCCGTCGCCGGCCAGGCCGACGTTGGGGATGCGGTCCTTGGCGGTGACGATCTTCAGGGCGTCGGCATAGAGCCCGGCGTAGCGCGGATCGTTCTGCAGTTGCGGCAGCGAGCGGTCGTTCTCGGCCTTGGCGAAGGCCAGCGCCTTCGCGCCCTCGGCCTCCTCCATGTAGGTGTAGGGATCGCTGGTGATCGGGCCGGCGCCCATGAGGAATACTCCCGTCAACAGGGTCGCGATCACGCGCGCTTTCATGAACCCAAACTCCCCAACCTGAACCGGCGATAGAGGGGGATACGGAGCTCAAGCTCAAGGCCAAAGAGATGCTCCCCTTAGGGGGAGCTGTCAGCGAAGCTGACTGAGGGGGTTGAAGCCTGCTTGCTCGGTGGATGGAACCCCCTCCACCACTTCGTGGTCCCCCTCCCCCTGCGGGGAGGATCTAGCCCCGCCGCTCGCGCCAGATGGCCAGCGCGAGTTCGGGGCGGGCGATGAAGAGGCCGGCCCAGACGGCCAGGACCGCGAGGTAGCGCAGTCGGCGCCGGCGCGGCCGGACCTGGGTTTCAAAGTAGCTGGCGTAGTCGGCGATGTCGGTCACGGCGGTCTCCTCGTTTGATGAGGAGACGCTAGGCGCCCGGTGCGTCAGATCCGGACGCATGGGCTCGGCGCGCGGCGTCGAGCTCTTGAGCCATCATGTCCTTCAGCGCTTGCGGCGCGACGATCCGCAGCTTGTCGCCCCAGGTGAAGAGGTGCCACGCGAGCTCGCGCATGCCGCTCGCCCGGAAACGGACGATCACACCGCCGTCGGCCTGTGGCTCGACGGTCTGGCGCGCATGGAAGCGCCAGCGCAGCGCGTCCTCCGCGCCCTGCGGCGTCACCCGAAGCACCACATCCTCGGTGTCGTCCTGGTAGATGCCGAAACTCTCGTCGGCATAGGCCTGCAGGGAAAAGGCTTCCGGCTTGGCGGCGGCCGTCTCGGTCACCGCGATGTCCTGGATGCGGTCGAGCCGCCAGTTGCGAGGGCCCGTCGCCTCGTCCTCCGCCGCCACCAGATAGTTCGAGCGGCCGAACAGCACGCCGAACGGCGTCACCTCGCGCAGCCGCCCCGGCGTCGAGCCGCCTTCATAGCGAAAGCTCAGCCGCTGCATGGAAAGCAGCGCCTCGCGGACCTTGGCCAGGACCGTCTCGTCCTCGAACGGCCGAGGCCCCGCCTGCACGGCGATGGTTTCGGCCTGCAGCAGCGCCTCCAGGTCGGGCGCGAGCCTGCGCCGGGCCGCCGCCCGCGTGGCGGACAGCACCTTCTGCTCCAGCGAGCGCAGCGCCGCGGCCCGCACCTGCGAGCCCTGCTGGACGAAGGCGTCGGCGGAGGCCTTCAGCGCCGCCAGCTCCTCGGCGGTCGGCGCCTGGAAAAGGCCGTCCAGCCCAGCCGGGATGCGGAACCGCCGGGTCGGCGGATCGTCCACCTCCTCGAGCTGCGGGAAGACGTCGCGCACCGCATCGCGCATCCGCTCGGCGGTGCGCCGGCCCACGCCGATCCGCTCGGCCATTTCGTCGAGCGTCAGGCCCTCCGAGGTGCTGGCCAGTAGTCGCGCCAGCTCCAGCAGCCGCCCCGCCTTTTCATGTCGCATCTGGGCTACGTCCGATTCTGGCGCACCCCGGCATCACAACCGGAGTCATCGAAACCCGCAACGGAGATTTCCAGATGGCTTCCCAGTTCTCCCGCCGCCGCTTCTCCACTCCCCGCCCCTCGCTCAGCGTCGCCCAGTTCGAGCGCCCTGCCGTGCCGAGCTCGGTCGTCGACGCCGTGCTGCGGTTCCATGACGAGGAGCAGGACCAAGGCTCCGGCCGCACCCTGCTGCGCCTCAGCGCCAAGCGCCTGCGCGACGCCGAGGTGAAGGCCGCGCTGGGCGATCAGAAGAAGCGCGCCGCCAACGTCTCGATCCTCTGGAACGAGCGCGAGAGCGAGATCATCCGGGTGCTGGAAGCGGCCTAAGACCCTTCCGGCCGATAGCTCGGCTGATCGATGGCGAGCTGGTCGCTCGCCATGACGCGGAGCGCCGGCAAGAGACCCGGCGTCTCCACGGTCAACTCACCGGCGCGAATCCGGGCGCAGAGCTCCGCGTTCAGCTGGTCGTAGCCGCCGGTCTTGCCCAGCACCCCGGCCATGGCGGCCACGGCGGCCGATTCGGCGGCGGCGCCCTGGGTCAGTTCGCGCCGGATGGTGGCCATGGCGTTGGCCGCGACGCGGGCCAGGAAGGCGTTCCGCGGGTCCAGGCTCGGCCGGATCTGGTCGATCCAGGCGGCGACCGCCTCGGCCAGTTCCTCGGTCTTGGGGTGGGTGATCAAAGGCCCTGCTCCAGCAAGGTGACGAGGTCGGCCTCGGTCTCCGAGACCCGGCGGCCGATCATCGGCCGTTCCACCGATCGCTCGGTCCCGCTGGCCCAGCTCATGTACATGGTCAGGCACATGACGCCCCAGCGCAGCGAGCCCAGCATCTGCCAGAACCGCACCCGGGCAAGGTCGATGGGCCGGCCGCCCGCCGACGCGTAGCCGGTCAGCAGGTCCTCGTACTCGCCGAACCCGCCCACCGGACGGTCGGGCCGCCCGAAGCGCCAGGAGTTGGTGCAGATCCAGCCCATGTCCTCGGCCGGATCTCCGATGTGCGACAGCTCCCAGTCGAGCACCGCGACCAGACCCTTTTCAGGGTCGAACATCAGGTTGCCGTTTCGGAAGTCGCCGTGCAGCAGCACCGGCGCCACGGGCTCCGGCACATGTCGGCGCAGGTACTGGAAGGCCAGCTCCAGGATCGGGCGGCTGGCGCCGGTGGCGCGATAGACCTCTTCATAGCGGTCAAGTTCGCCGACCCCGTCGACGGTCTTCAGCGCCAGCCCCGAGGGCGGGGGCGTCGCGTGGATCTGGGTCAGCACCTCCCCGCACTGCCGGGCGAGCTTGCCGCGCACCGCATCGAAGCGCGGGTCGGAGACGATCCGCTTGCCCAGCGTCTCGCCGCTCACCCGGCCCATGACATAGGCCTCGCCGAGCCCGTCGGCCTCGTCGCAGATGTGGCGCACGGAGGGCACGGGCGCGCCGCGGGCGCCGGTGGCCTGGATCAGCGCCGCCTCGGTGGCCAGGCTGATCGAGCGGGCGTTCTCCGGATCGAAGGGGCCGCTGCGGCGCCGCAGGATCAGGTCTTCGCGCCCGCCCGCGCTCTCGATCGCGAAGGCCCAGGTTTCCATGCTGGCCCCGCCCGAGAGCCGCCCGGCGTCGGCCACGGTCGCGCCCTCCCCGCCCAGGCGCTGGGCTAGGCGCGGCAGCGCTTCGGCGACATCAAAAGTCATGACCCGACGGAACCTCAGGGTTGGTCTAGGCTGGCGATCTGGCGGGCGTTGTGGCGGCTTGTAAATGCCTCCGTAGCGTCAAGACCGCGTAAGCGCATGCGAGGAAACGCGACCATGGACTTCGATCTCCCCAAGGATCTCGTCGATTATCTGGCCGAGCTGGACGCCTTCATCGAGGCGAAGATCAAGCCGCTGCAGGCCCAGGACGACAACGAGCGGTTCTTCGACCATCGCCGCGAACACGCCCGCACCGACTGGGACAACAACGGCCTTCCCCGCAAGGAGTGGGAAGAGCTGCTGGCCAAGGCCCGCAAGCTGGCTGACGACGCCGGGCACCTGCGCTACGCCTGGCCGCCGGAGATGGGCGGCAAGGGCGGCACCCAGCTCGCCATGGCGGTGATCCGCGAGCACCTGGCGGCCAAGGGCCTCGGCCTCTTCAACGACCTGCAGACCGAGCACTCGATTGTCGGCAACAACCCCTTCATCCTGATGTTCAAGGAGTTCGCCACGAACGCCCAGTACGAGCGCGACGGCGAGAAGCTTCTGGGCGGCAAGATGCGCACCGGCTTTGGCCTGACCGAGCCGAACCACGGCTCCGACGCCACCTTCATGGAAACGCGCGGCGTCCCGCACGAGAAGGACGGTCAGTCGGGCTGGCTGATCAACGGCGAGAAGATGTGGACCACCGGCATGCACGTCGCGACGCATGTGATGGTTTTCGCTCGGACGTCCGGCAAGGACGGGGACGCCACGGGCATTACCTGCTTCATCGTCCCGGCCGACACCCCCGGGGTGAAGATCGAAGAATACATGTGGACCTTCAACATGCCGACGGACCACCCGCGGGTGAGCTTCACCGACGTGTGGATCCCGGAAGACAGCTACTGGGGCCAGATCGACCGCGGGCTGGGGCTCGGCCAGAGCTTCGTGCACCAGAACCGCATCCGCCAGGCGGCGTCATCCCTGGGCGCGGCCCAGTTCTGCGTCGACGAGAGCGTGAAATACGCCCGCCAGCGCAAGCCGTTCGGCAAGGCCCTGGCCGAGAACCAGGCCATCCAGTGGCCGCTGGTCGAACTGCAGACGCAGTGCGAGATGCTGCGGCTCCTGATCCGCAAGACCGCCTGGCAGATGGACAGAATGGAGCACAAGGAAATCGAACGGACGATCTCCGACAAGGTCTCCATGTGCAACTACTGGGGCAACCGGCTGGTCTGCGAGGCGGCCGACCGCGCCATGCAGGTGCACGGCGGCATGGGCTACTCGCGGCACAAGCCCTTCGAGCACATCTACCGCCACCACCGCCGCTACCGGATCACCGAGGGCTCCGAGGAGATCCAGATCCGCAAGGTCGCCGCCTACCTGTTCGGCTATGCGGGCCCGAAGCGCCGGGAGTTCGAGGCCCAGGGCATCGGGACGCCCAAGGACGACTACGTCCAGCCGGTCCCGGCCAGGCCCTAGGCGACGGCCGAGGCGGGCGGGCCGTAGAGGCTGTCGAACACCGGCGGGAGGGCGTCGGGCAGGCCCAGCAATGGGCCTGACGACAGCAGCAGGATGACCTCGTTGCCGGTCAGGTTGCTGAGCGCGTCGATGGCCTCGTCGGCCGTGCGCACGCCCTGGACGGGGATGCCGGTCGCCGCGGTGCGCGCCAGGATCTCTTCGAAGGTCGACTGGTGATGGGTTCCCGCGCCATGCGTCGGCGGCGGGACGATCAGCACGCGCGCCGCGCCCTCGAACACGGTGTCGTACCAGCTGAGCGCATCGCGGCTGCGCCACGAGAAGGTGTGCGGCTCGAACACCACCGTCAGCGGCCGATGCGGATAGTGCAGCAGCAGCGCCTCAATGGCCGAGCGGGCTTTTTCATAGGATGAGCCGAAGCCCTCGATCACTGGCGCCAGCGAGCTGGTCGTCAGCCGGTCGAGCCGACGCCGGATGCCGGCGAAGCTGGCGACGGCCGCCTGCAGCGCCTGTTCGCTGACCAGGCCGCGCTCCAGCAGATAGGCGCTGACGCCGACGATGTTCTCGATGTTGTGCTCGCCCAGCAGGACCGTGGAGAGCGCCAGCTTGCCGCCGTCCGGGCGGACCAGGGTGAAGCGCGTCGTCTCGCCGTAGACCACGTCCTGCGCCCACCAGCCGTCGCAACGCTCGGTGTCGTACCAGACGATCCGGCTGGCCGCCTCGCCGGCGATGGCGCGGATGGCCGGGTGCTCGCGCGCGACCAGCAGGCCGTCGGCGGGCGCCAGCCGCAGCAGCTCGCGGAACGGCGCCTCGTAGTCGGCGAAGGTCGGGAAGACATTGACGTGGTCGTGGACCAGCGAAGTCAGCAGCACGTCACGCGGATGGTAGAGCACGAACTTCGAGCGGCGGTCGGCCGGGCCCACGATGTACTCGTCGCCCTCCAGAATCACCTGCGGCTCGGTTCCCCAGTGGCCGGTGGCCGGCAGCGAGGGCGAGATCGCGCCGATCATCCAACCCGAGTCGTGATTCGCGGACTTGAGGACGTGCGCCATCAGCGCCGAGCAGGTCGACTTGCCGAAGGAGCCGGCGACGACGGTGTTGCGCCGCCCGGCCGTGACCTCGCCGATCAGTTCGGGAAACGTCGTCACCACGACGCCGCGCCGCCGCGCCTCGGCCACCTCGGGGTTGTCCGTCCCGCCCAGCTTGGCGCTGGCGCCCAGCACCAGGACGTCCAGGTCCGGCGGCAGGTTCGCCGCGTCGAAGCTGCGGTGGAACGGAAAGCCCAGGCCCTCGACGTAGGTCGACATCGGCGGAAACGCCTCGGCGTCCGACCCCGACACCTCATGGCCTGCATCGCGCAGCATCAGAGCCGCCGCACTCATGCCGGCCCCGGCGATGCCGGTGAAGTGGATGCGCATCCCGCGGCCTTTCGACTCTTCCGTCCCCATCACAGTGCTACCCGATCGAAAGAGTCCGTCCAATTGGGCGAGGCGCCGCGGCGGCGCGGTATTTTTGTGGCGCCGAGGGAACCGGGTTCGTCAATTAACGGGTCGTTAATCACGTAGGTTCAGATTCACTTAGTCTTCTTCTGAAGACACCCCACCATCACCGACTTTTCATAGCCCGGCGCTCGCGCCGGGCTCCTTTTTTTGGGTGCGGCGTACCGGCGCTTGCCAGCCCGAACGGGCCAGCGTATACGCCCGGCCCTCGACGAATATGTTCCTCGGTAGCTCAGTTGGTAGAGCGCGGCACTGTTAATGCTGATGTCGCAGGTTCGAGTCCTGCCCGGGGAGCCATTCCTTAGCCCATCGCCAATTCAAGCGATGCGGCGCGATCCCAGAAAATCCGGCCAATGGCCCGACTGCCGCCAGTAGCCGACGAGGCCGCAGCCGCGGCAGACGTCGATGAATCGCGGATCGGCCCGCAGCGGGGCCGAGACCGGAATGAACAGCATCAGGGTCTTGCGGTGCCTCTGGTCAGCCTGCACGGCCGGGCCGTCGGCGTAGCGCAGCGGCATGACGTTTGAGCCCCGCCGAAGCAGGTAGCCGTTCGCCACCGAAAAGGCTTCGTCCAGTCGACCGAGAGCGGTGAGCAACATGATGCCGCTGATCGACCCGCCTGGGCCGGCCTTGGCGGCCGCGACGTTGGCGGCGACGGCGGACTCGATGTCGCTGGCCCGGTGCGAATCGAGCGCCCTCACAGAGACGCGAAGTAGGTCGACCTGCGGCGCAATCGCCGCCGGTCTCACGGCCGCGTCGTTGACCTGAGCAAGCGCCGCCTGCGTGCGGCCGGTGAAGGCGCTGAGCCAGAGCCGCGCGGACCAGACACCGGGATGGAACGGCCACAACTCGATCGCCCGATCGATGGCGCGGTCCGCCTCGTCGACGCGACCCGCAGTCCAAAGGTTGTACATCAACCGGTACTGGAAGAGCGGCGACAGTGGTTCGGCGGCGGCCACCCGCTCCTGGACTGCGCAGGCCTCTGCGTCACGCCCGACCGACTTCAGCATGGGCGCCAGATTGGCGAGGGCGTCGAGATTTTGCGGCGCCGTCTTCAAGATCGCGCGCAGCTTGCTTTCCACGTCGAGCCAGTCGCCGTAGGCCGGACGCAGCATGGTCAGCGCCACGCGCGCATCGGGTTGCCTCGCATCCAGCGCCAGGGCGCGAGACGCGGCCAGCTCGCAGGCCTGCAACGCGTCCGGCGTTTGCGCCGCCGTGGCGAAGTCCGATGCGGACCGCAGGGCGAGCGCCAGCTTGCCCCACAGAGCCGCGTCGTCTGGCTGGGCGGCCGTCGCCTGGCGCAGCAGGCCCACGGCCCGTGCATAGCCTTCCGGGCTGTCCTGGTTCATCGCCAGCCGCGCCTGGGCCGCGAGGTCGGCGACGCCGCGGGCCGCCTCGGTCGGCCGAAGCGACCAGGCCCCAACGCCAGCCACCGCCGCCACGCCAATCGCGCCGGCGCTGAGCATCAGGCGCCGCGAGGGATCCGAAGGCGCAGCAATCGGAACGGCCGCCGGCGCCTTGGTCGCCGCCTCGAACGCAGTCACGGCGGCGCCCGTCAGCCGATAGCCGACGCGGGTGATGGTCTCCACGGTGAATTGGCCTGCCGCCTGGCCGCTCGCCACGCGCCGCACGCCGGCGACGGCGCGGTTGATCGCGTCCTCTCCGACGATCTGGCCGTGCCAGCAGATACGGATCAGGTCGTCACGGGTGACCACGCCGCCGGCCGCATCGACCAGCGCGAGCAGCACCTGCATGACGCGCGGCTCGATGGTCGCCTTGCCGCCCGGACCCGCGACCTCTCGCGAAGCCGGTGAGACAAGTGTGTCGCCAAGCCGGAAAGGGTCTCGCCCCGCCAATCCCGCCGCCGTCGCCGCGATATAGGTACTGCCGTGCAAGTCATTGACTCCAAACGAGATCGGCAATTCATCGGCTAATCTGTGGAGACTAGCATGAGCCGCCCTCTCGTTCACGTTGCGATCCGTCCGCTGTTCGCGGCCCTCGCGATCGCCGGCTAGTCGACCGCCCTCGACGCGGCCAGGCTCCAGGCGGCCGAACTCAGGGTGATCGCTACGAAGAGCAGGGTGAGCTCCATCCGGTCGGTAGGATGGGCGAAGACGCGGGGCGCGTGCACCAGAAAGACGAACGACGTCATCATCGCCGCCTCGATCCCCGCCGCCCACCGACGCCAACGTCCGATCAGCAGCGCCAGGCCCATGAGCGTGTGGATGGCGCCGGTCAGGTAGGCCAGCTCCAACCGTCTCGGCAGCCACGCCGGGATCATCGAGGCGGTGAACTGGGCATAGACGAAATGCGAGAGGCCAAAGACCAGGCAGGCTGCCCCGAACAGGATGACGCACACCTGGCCGAACCCGTCGCCCTTGCCGCGGAAGAGCAGCAGGGCGCCTGTGGACATCGCCAGGCACTCCGCCAGACCAAGCCAGCGCTGAAGGTCGGTCGGATTTGCGAACACCCTCGGGACATGCAGGCCAAGCACCCAGAAGCCGATGAACAGGCCCGCCAGCAGCGCGCCCCAGGCCCGCGTCCGCCCGAAGAAAAGCAGCACGCCGGAAAGCGACAGGATCGCACCGGACGCCAGGGCGAGCCTCGCGCGGTCGTGCACGCCGGCGGGAACCGGCTCCCATTGCAGGGTGAAGTCCCGATAGATCAGCGACAGGACGCCCAGCCCGATCAGGCCGACGGCCAGGCCCATGCCCGCGGCGGCCACGAGGCGCGGCCCTGCTGTCGATTTGCTCACGAATCCCCCTTCGAGCGGCTGGCGCCTGGGCATCTGACCCTGGGCGCCTATTTACGGCAATGTCGCGCGGCTATGACTGATCCGCAGCCTGGAATCGAAGATGACCCATCGCACCAAGATCCTCATCCAGACCACGATCCCCTACACCGAGGACGACTGGCACGTCGGCCGATTCTCACGCCTGACCCAGCATCTGGCCAGCCTGCCGGGCGTCGAGGTCACGGCCCGCAATCGTGAGGCCGCGCCGGGAGAAACCGACCCGGTGCTGGGTTCGCTCGACACGTCGGACTTCGACCAGCTCTGGCTCTTCGCCGTCGATGTGGGCGATGGCCTGAACGGCGAGGAGTGCGCCGCGATCGGCCGGTTCCGCCAGGAGGGCGGCGGCCTGCTGGTGACCCGCGACCACATGGACCTCGGCTCGTCGGTCTGCACCTTGGGCGGGGTCGGCGAGGCCCACTACTTCCATTCGAAGCATCTCGACCCGGACGAGAGCCGTCACGCCCGCGACGACGTCGAGACCACGTATATCGACTGGCCGAACTATCACTCCGGCTCCAACGGCGACTTCCAGACCATCCGCGTGGTGGGCGAGCGCCATCCGGTGTTCGAGGGCGTCTCGCGCCTGCCGTCGCACCCGCACGAGGGCGCCGTCGGCGCGCCGGCGCACGATCCCTCCGCCCACGTGATCGCCACCGGCGTCAGCCAGACCACCGGCCGGGACTTCAACATCGCGGTGGCCTTCGAGCCCAGCTCCGACGGCGGCGCCGCCATCGCCCAGAGCACCTTCCATCACTTCGCCGACTTCAACCTCGACCCGTCGTTGGGCAGGCCGACGTTCGTGACCGAGCAGCCCGGCGACGGTTTCGCCCGCGAGCCCGCGGCGTTGGCCGAGGCCTTCCGCTACTACGAGAACCTGGTCGGCTGGCTGGGCCGCCGGGGCTAGATCATCTGCGGTTCGGCGAGATCGGGCTGCGCGCCAGGTCCTCGCCGGATCGCCAGGGCGGCGGCCGCTGCCACCAGTCCGAAAGCCCCGGCAATAACGAAGGCGTCCACGTAGCTTCCCTGGATCTCGCGCAACAGGCCGGCTCCAAAGGCCGCGGTCGCCGCGCCCGCCTGGTGGCCGACCAGCACCCAGCCGAAGACGATCGGCGCGTCGCGATCCCCGAACGCCTCGTTGGCGAGGCGCAGTGTGGGCGGCACGGTGGCGATCCAGTCGAGGCCGTAGAAGACCGCGAACACCGAGAGGCTCGCCACGTCGAAATTGGTGAACGGCAGGACCATCAGCGAGAGGCCCCTCAGTCCGTAGTAGACGAAGAGCAACCGGCGCGGATCGTAGCGGTCGGTGAGCCAGCCCGAGGCCGTGGTCCCCACCAGATCGAAGACTCCCATCACGGCCAGCAGCCCCGCGGCCGCCACCATCGGCAGGCCGCGGTCGCCGCAGAAGCTGATCAGGTGGGTGCCGACCAGCCCATTGGTGGTCAGGCCGCAGACGAAGAAGGTGCCGAAGAGCAGCCAGAACGCCGGGGTGCGGGCTGCGCGGAAGAGTGCTGAGAACGCCAGCCCGATACTGTCCACCGCCCGACCGGCCGGTGCGGTCTCCACCGCGTCGAGGGCGCCGTAGAGCTTCAGGCCCACATCGGAGGGCCGCTCGACCATTAGCAGGGCGGCGATGGGCACGAGGGCGGCGGAGACCAGCGAGACCGCCAGGACCACCGGCCGCCAGCCGCCGTGCTCCGCCAGCGCCGCCATCACCGGCAGGAAGACCAGCGCGCCGGTCGCGGTCGAGGCGCTGAGCAGGCCCATGACCAGCCCGCGGTTGGTCGAGAACCAGCGGTTCACCACCGCCGCGCCCAGCACTGAAGCCACGGCCCCCGAGCCGACGCCTGAGAGCACGCCCCAGGTGGCGATGTACTGCCAGGGTTCGCGCATGAAGAGGCTGAGCGCCGTGGAGACGCTCATCACCACGAGGCCGGCCAGCAGGGTCCGCTTGATGCCCAGCGTTTGCATCAGGGCCGCGGCGAAGGGGCCGACGAGGCCGTAGAGGAAGATGCCTACCGCGGCGGCGGCCGAGATCTGGCTGACCGGCCAGCCGAACGCCGTGTGCAGCGGCTGCATCAGCACACTGGGCGCGGCGCGCAGGCCCGCGGCGGCCAGCAGCGACACGAAGGTCGCCGCCACCACCACCCAGGCATAGTT
>JBOHKZ010000464.1:0-8556 GCA_050729355.1 Phenylobacterium sp.
GTGCAGCAACAGCACGCCGTCCGCCCCCGCGCCCAAGGCGGTGTCGAGCGCGGTCTGCATCTCTTGCAGATTGGCCATGCCGGTCGAGATGATCAGCGGCTTGCCCTTGCTGGCGGCGTACCGGATCAGCGGGATGTCGACGGCCTCGAACGAGGCGATCTTGTAGGCCGGCGCGCCCAGCCCATCGAGCAGGTCCACCGCCGTCTCGTCGAACGGGCTGGAGAAGATCGTCACGTCCCGCTCGGCGGCCCGCGCGAAGATCGCCGCGTGCCATTCGAACGGCGTGTGGGCCTCCTGGTAGAGCTCGTAGAGGCTCCGGCCGTCCCACAGCCCGCCATGGATGTGAAACTCCGGCCGGTCGACATCCATGGTGATGGTGTCGGCGGTGTAGGTCTGGATCTTGATGGCGTCGCAGCCGGTCACTGCGGCCGCATCGACCATGCTCAGCGCCCGCTCCAGGCTGCCGTTGTGGTTCCCCGACAGCTCGCAGATCACATAGGGCTCGTGACCCGCGCCGATCTTGCGTCCGGCGATCTCGATTTCGGGTGGGCTGGCAGGCATGGCGGCGGTCTCGCGTCTTCGCCCGCAGTCTAGGCCCGCGTCGCTGAAACGGGTGTTAACTATGCAGGGCTCAACCGAGCAGCCGCTGATGCTCCGCGCCGACGGCCTTGGGCCGGCTCCCGGCCAGGATCCCCAGCGCCACGCCGGCCCCCAGGCCGACCACCGCGCCCACGGTCAGCACCCTCAGACCCGCGCCCAGGGCCAGACCTGCGCCCAGCGCCGCGGCAGCCAGGGCGACGACGCCCACAGCCTTCATCTCGTCTTCCATCGCAACGCTCCAGAATCTTCCCTACATTAAGCGCCATGCCAAACGAACGTTCCGAACCCCGCGCCGTCCGCTGCCTGATCGTCGGATCGGGTCCCGCCGGCTACACCGCCGCCGTCTACGCCGCGCGCGCCCTGCTCAATCCCGTGATGATCCAGGGCATCCAGCCCGGCGGCCAGCTGACCATCACCACCGACGTGGAGAACTATCCGGGCTTCGCCGACGTCATCCAGGGACCCTGGCTGATGGAGCAGATGGAAGCCCAGGCCCGCCACGTGGGCACCGAGATCATCAACGACATCGTCACCGCCGCCGACCTGTCGCAGCGGCCCTTCCGTCTGACCACCGACAGCGGCCAGGAATGGCTCGCGGAGACGCTGATCATCTGCACCGGCGCGCAGGCGAAGTGGCTGGGGCTGGAGTCCGAACAGAAGTTCCAGGGGTTCGGCGTCTCGGCCTGCGCCACCTGCGACGGCTTCTTCTATCGCGGCAAGGAGGTCGTGGTGGTGGGCGGCGGCAACACCGCCGTCGAGGAGGCGCTGTTCCTGACCAACTTCGCGTCCAAGGTCACCATCGTGCACCGCAAGACCGAGTTCCGCGCCGAGAAGATCCTGCAGGAGCGGGCTTTCGCCCACCCGAAGATCGAGGTGATCTGGGAGCACGTCCTCGACGAGGTGCAAGGCGCCAGCGATCCATTGGGCGTCACCGGCGTCCGGCTGAAGCAGTGCAGCACCGGCCAGACCCGCGACATCCCCGCCGACGGCGTCTTCATCGCGATCGGCCACGCCCCGGCGTCGCAGCTCTTCAAGGGCCAGCTCGAAATGGACGCGGCGGGCTACCTGAAGGTCAAGGCCGGGACCACCGCGACGGCGGTCGAGGGCGTCTACGCGGCCGGCGACGTGACCGACGACGTCTATCGCCAGGCGGTGACCGCGGCCGGCATGGGCTGCATGGCCGCCCTGGAGGCCGTGCGCTTCCTGGCCGAGGAAGACCACCGCAAGGCGCACCATCCGATCAGTCACCAGGAGGCCGAGAAAATCGGCGTTTGGTGAGCCTCTCCAGAGGCTTAGCTGCAGTTTTTTGCAGCTAACGCTGGTCTTTAGGGAACGTCTGCTACCTAACATTGTTTAACGCGCCGAGAGTTGAGGCGTGATGCGAGACAGTGAACGTTATGAGGCGCAGGCGCAGGCCGTGCTTCGGATGGCGGTCCGAGCCGGCAGCCCGGCGGAAAAAGAAGTCTATCTGAGCATCGCCGACGGCTGGCGCAGGCTGGCCGCCGAGGCGGCGCGCAACGAGCATCGGATCGACCCTGAAGAGCGCTCGTTCAGCGACAAGGACAAAGACGGCTCACGCCGCTGCGACTAGGCTGGCGAGATGATCCGCTACGCCAAGGTCGCCGACCACGCCGCCATCGCCGCGGTGACCACCGCCGCCTTCGATCGGACCGACGAGGCCGAGCTGGTCGCCCGCCTGCGCGCCGACGAGGACGTCATGTTCGAGTTGGTCGCCGAGGAGGCCGGCGAGATCGTGGGACATATCCTCTTCAGCCGGCTCTGGGCCGACCGCGCCGAGCTCTATGCGGCGCTGGCCCCGGTCTCGGTGCTGCCCGCCCGCCAGAACTCAGGCCACGGCTCGTCGCTGATCCGCTCGGGCCTGGATTGCCTGCGCGAGTTCGGCGCGCACGGCGTGCTGGTGCTGGGCCATCCGGCCTACTATCCGCGTTTCGGCTTCACGGCGGACGCTGCGGCCCAGGTCCGCCCGGCCTATGCCGGCAGCCCGTCTTTCATGGCCCTGGCGCTGGAGGAAGGCGCCTTCGCCGCTCCGATGAGCGTCGCCTATCCGGACGCCTTCGGGGGCTGAGTCCTGTCTATTCGTCGTCCAGGCCGCCGCCGGCCTTGGGCTTTCCGGTCGAGGCGACCGGCGCGGGCCCGGCGGGGGGGGTCCCGGGCTCCATGCCGCGCTCCATGGCGGCGAGGCTGTCGTTGATCTTCTTGACCTCGTCGGCCGTCGGCTGGCGGCGCGGCGCATAGATCGCCCCGATCACCCGGGTGCGTTCGCCACCCGGAGCGGAGGGGTCGACGACGTTGTAGGTGCGGACTTCTCCAGCCACCGCCAGCGTGATCTTGCGCTCGGCCGGCACGCCCTGCTTTTCCGGCGAGAGCAGGCCCTGGGTGCGCGCGTCATAGCTGGCCAGCAGTTCCGGCGTCAGGTCGGCCTCGCGCCCGGCGTAGCGGCCGGTGAAGGCCGGCGGTTCGCCCCACGGGCCCGTCCAGCGATAGAAGATGTGCGCGCCGACCTGGGTCATCTTGACCAGCGTCGGGGCCCAGTACGGGGCCACATAGTTGGCGTGGTAGTGAGTGGCGGAGCCCACGTCGCGGTCGACGTAGCCGGCCAGCGCCTTCTTCGCCACATCCTCGGCGCGGCGCCAGAGGTCGGCCTGCGGCGCCCAGCGCAACGACCCGTCGCAGGTGAAGGTGAACTGGCAGCCGGTGGCGCGCGCCGCGCCCTGGAAGACCACGCCGCAGACCGACTTCGGATAGGCTGGGTGGCGCATGCGGTTCAGCACCACCTGCGCCACAGCCTGTTGCCCGCGAAGCGGCTCGCGCGCCGCCTCGTAATAGACCGCCTGGGCCATGCAGTGGACGGCCCGGGTCCGGTCGTTGGTGTCCGCGGTCAGCACAAACGGCCGCATCGGCCGGATCGGGAGTCCCGAGAAGGGACGCAGCGCATTGACCTCCTGCGCAATCTCCGGCGCCGCGGCTTCGCCCTCGTTCACCGAAAGACCCAGGTCGGGCACGTTATGCAGGTCGAGGCTCGCCCACCCCTCCGGGCGGCCCCAGGTGTCGGGGCGGTTGAGGCCGGGGTCGTGGCGGCGCGCCAGCATCCGGACACCGGGGCTGAAGCTGGCGGTGGTCTTCAGGAGCACCGCGTCGGAGAAGCCGCTGGCCGCGAATTGCCGCTGTTCGGCCGAGAGCGCGGTCTTGCCCGCAGGCGTGCAGGCGCAAAGCGCAATCCCCGCCATGGCCACCGCCATGAAGGCGTGGCGCCATGTGTCGAACAGGACTGGAATCTCGTCGTCTCGCTTCTCTGTCGGCCCTTAGCCTGAAACTGGCCCGAGGCCCTGGTAGGGCCGCAAACCGGCGAAATGATGATCCCGTCGCTTGCGCGGCGGGCAATGGCATATCCTCGGTTGCGCCTCGCGGCCAGCGCCAGCATGCTGGCGGTTGCAGGCCCCGCTTGCAGGTTGCGTGCCGGAGTTGCTTTTTCAATGACGCCCGCCGAATGGCCGCTGCGGCTGGTCCCGCGCCGGTCGCCGCCATTCTGGAAGGCGCTGGCGATCAGCGCTGCGGCGTTCGCAGGCGCGATCGGCGCCCGCGCCCTGTTCCTCGGTGTGGACAACGCCGCGGGCCTGTCGGTCACCTATTTCCCGGCCTTCATCTTCGCCACGCTCTATGCCGGCGCGGCCTGGGGGTGGGCCGTGCTCGCCCTGGCCCTGCTGCTGGGCGCGCTGAACCCGTCCGCGATGGCGGCCGGCATCTCGCCCAGCGCCCTGATCCTGCTCTACGGCCTATCCGGCGGCCTGAGCGTCTTCGTTTCCGCCACCCTGCGCCGCGCCTTGTTGGGGATCGACGCGGCGCGCGCGGCGCAGGCCGCAGTCCAGGCCAACCTTTCCAACAGCGAAGCCCGGTTCCGCCTGCTAGCGGACAGCGCGCCCCTGCTGATGTGGATCTCGGGCCCCGACGGCGCCCGGGAGTTCGTCAACCAGGCCTACGTCGACTTCCTGGGGAAGGGCTACCATGCGGCGCTCACCTTCGATTGGCGCGATCTGCTGCACCCCGACGACCGGGACCAGGCGCTCAGCGGACAAGCGGCCGGCGAGAGCACGCAGGAACTCGTCCCCCTGGAAGCCCGCGTGCTGCGGGCGGACGGCCGCTACATCTGGATCCGCTCGGTGTCGCAGCGCCGCCTGTCGCCGGACGGCGAGTTCGCCGGGTTCATCGGCGTCGGCTACGACATCAGCGACGCCAAGCAGGCGCAGGGCGACCTGAAACGGATCAACGACCTCCTGGCCGAGCGGGTCGAGGAGGCGCTGACCGAGCGGGACCAGGCCGAAGCCGCCCTTCGCCGAGCCCAGAAGCTCGAGGCCGTGGGGCAGTTGACCGGCGGCGTGGCGCACGACTTCAACAACCTCCTGACCATCATCGTCGGCGCCCTCGACCTGATGCAGCGCCACCCGGAGGACGCTGGACGGCGCGCGCGGATGGTGGAGGCCGCCCAGGGCGCGGCGCGGCGCGGCGAGCGGCTGACGCAACAGCTCCTGGCCTTCTCGCGTCGCCAGGCGCTCAAGCCGGAGCGGATCAGCGTCGATGCGCTCCTGAAGGAAAGTGAACCGCTGCTGCGGCGCGCGGTCGGCGAGGCGGTGAGCCTCTCGGTCGCGCTGGGCGCGCCGGACGCCCTGACCTTCGTCGATCCCAGCCAGTTCGAGGCCGCGGTCATGAACCTAGTCGTCAACGCCCGCGACGCGACGCCGCCCGGCGGCAGCATCCGGATCGAGACCTTCCGCTGTGTGCTGGCGGACGGCGAGGTCGAGGACGCGCCGGCGGGCGAGTACCTCTGCGTCGCGGTGCACGACACCGGCGAAGGGATGAACCCCGACGTCATCGCCCGGGTGTTCGAGCCGTTCTTCACCACCAAGGAAACCGGGCGCGGCACCGGCCTTGGCCTCAGCCAGGCCTACGGCTTCGCGCGGCAAAGCGGTGGCGGGATCGCCATCGAGAGCGCCCCGGGCCAGGGGGCGACCCTGCGGATCTACCTGCCCTTCGCCGAGGGCCAGGCGCAGCGCGCGAGCGACCCCGAACCGGCGCGGGCGCGTGCGCGCGGCCCGGCGCTGAACGTCCTGCTGGTCGAGGACGACCTGGCGGTGGGCGACATGGTCGAGGCCATGCTCGCCGACCTCGGCCATGCCGTGGTGCGCGCCGAACGCCCCGCGGAGGCCATGGACATCCTTGAGCGCGACGTGAAATTCGACCTGCTGCTGACCGACCTGGTCATGCCGGGCGGCAAGAGCGGGATCGATCTCGCCCATGAGGCGGTGGCGGCGCGGCCCGGCCTGCCGATCATCCTGTCGTCAGGCTACACCGGCGAGACCTTGAGCATGGCCGCCCAGGCGCCCTGGCCGCTGCTGCCGAAGCCCTATTCCGCCGACGCGCTGGCGGAGATGATCGAGGCGGTCACCGACCCGGCCGACGCCATCGCCTGACACGAAAGTGCGATGTGACTTGCACCGCGGGCTCATCGCGCTATATGTCTTTCACCACTTATACTCGAACTGAGCATAAGTGACGCCAGGGAAGCCCTCCCGTGGCGTATTTTTAGGCCGCTGAAATGCTCACTTTGAGCATAAGGGAGGATCCCATGGCCGCCGACGGGTTCCAGTTCGCGTTCACGCCCGAGGTCGAGGCCTCGACGGCGTCGGCATGGCAGAAAGTCAAACGCCACGTCACGCCCATCGAATGGCGGCTGAACGCGCCGTTGATCGCCGAGATCAACAAGCTGAAGCGCGAGAAGGACGCGGTGATCCTGGCGCACAACTACATGACGCCGGAGATCTTCCACGGGGTCGGCGACTATGTCGGCGACAGCCTGGGCCTGGCCAAGGAAGCCGCCCGTTCGGATGCGAAGATCATCGTCCAGGCCGGCGTGCACTTCATGGCCGAGACTTCGAAGATCCTGTCGCCGGAAAAGACCGTGCTGATCCCCGACCTGCGCGCCGGCTGCTCGCTGGCGAGCTCGATCACCGGCGCCGACGTGCGCCTGATCAAGCAGCGCTACCCCGGTCTGCCGGTCGTCACCTACGTCAACACCACCGCCGACGTGAAGGCCGAGACCGACATCTGCTGCACGAGCGCCAACGCCGTTCAGGTGGTCGAAGAGGCTGCGCGCCTGTGGGGCGTCGACCGGGTGATCATGATCCCCGACGAGTTCCTGGCCCGCAACGTGGCCCGCCAGACCGACATCAAGATCATCGCCTGGAAGGGCCGCTGCGAAGTGCATGAGCGCTTCACGGCCGCCGACATCCTGGAGATCAAGGAAGCCTACCCCGACGCCGAAGTGCTGGCGCACCCCGAGTGCCCGGCCGAGGTCATCGAGGTCTCCGACTTCACCGGCTCGACGGCGGCGATGAACGACTACGTGCTCACGCGCAAGCCCAAGCGGGTGGTGCTGATCACCGAGTGCTCGATGGCCGACAACGTCGCGGCCGATGCGGTCGACACCGAGTTCGTGCGGCCCTGCAACCTGTGCCCGCACATGAAGCGGATCACGCTCGAGAACATCTACGAGTCCCTGCTCTACGGCCGCCACGAGGTGACGGTGGAACCCGCCATCGCCGAGCGTGCGCGGCTCGCCGTGCAGCGGATGGTCGACCTGCCGCCGCCGCTCGTCCCGGCCCGCTACGACCTCGTGAAGGCCCGCCACCACGTCGACGTGGAGCTCATCTAATGGCCCGTCTCGTCCTCGACCGCCTCGCCCATGATGGCGCGCTGGTCGTCGGCGCGGGCCTGGCGGGCCTGACCGCGGCGCTGGCCGCGGCCCCCGCCAAGGTGCTGGTGCTGACCGACGCGCCCCTGAACCACGGCTGTTCCTCGGCCTGGGCGCAGGGCGGCATGGCCGCGGCGCTGAGCGAGGGCGACACCCCCGAGCAGCACGCCGCCGACACCGTGCTCGCCGGCGCGGGCCTGGTGGACGCCGCCATGGCGCGGCTGCTGGCCGAGGAAGGCCCCGCCGCCGTCCGCGCGCTCGCGGCGCTGGGCGCACCCTTCGACCGCACGGCCGACGGGGCCTTCGCCCAGAGCCTGGAGGCCGCGCATTCGCGTGCCCGCATCGCCCGGGTGAAGGGCGACCAGGCCGGTCAGGCGATCATGGAGGCGGTCACCGTCGCCGTGCTGGCCGCGCCGCACATCAAGGTCCGCACCGGCCATCGCCTGCGCGGGCTCCTGCAGGACGCCGACGGCCGGGTTCGCGGCGTGCTGGCCGAAGCCCAGGGCCGCATGATCGAGATCACCGCCCGGGCCGTGATCCTGGCCACCGGCGGCGTCGGCGGGCTCTATGCGGTCACCACCACGCCCCCCGAGCTGAAAGGCGAGGGCCTGGCGCTGGCGGCGCTGGCAGGTGCGGAGATCGCCGACCCGGAATTTGTGCAGTTCCACCCCACCGCCATCGACATCGGCCGCGATCCCGCCCCGCTCGCCACCGAGGCGCTCAGGGGCGAAGGCGCGGTGCTGGTGAACGGCGACGGCCAGCGCTTCATGGCCGGCTACCACCCCGACGCCGAACTCGCGCCGCGCGACGTGGTGGCGCGCGCCATCCACGCCGAGCGCGAGGCGGGCCGCGGCGCCTTCCTGGACGCCCGGGCCGCGGTCGGCGCTCACTTCCCCGAGGAATTCCCGGCGGTGTTCGCGGCCTGCATGGGCGACGGCATCGACCCGCGGGTGCAGCCGATCCCGGTCGCCCCGGCCTGCCACTACCACATGGGCGGGATCGCGACGGACGCCCTCGGCCGCACATCCTTGGCCGGCCTCTACGCCGCCGGCGAGTGCGCCTCGACCGGCGTCCACGGCGCCAACCGCCTGGCCTCCAACTCGCTTCTGGAAGCCGCCGTGTTCGGCGCCCGCGCCGGCCGCGCCGCTGGGGCCGAGAGCGACCCGGCGACCGCGCCGGTGGTCTACGTC
>JBOHKZ010000465.1:0-7578 GCA_050729355.1 Phenylobacterium sp.
CCTCAACGCCGCCGCCTTCGAAGGCGGCGACCTGCGGTTTCCGGAATTCGGGCCCAGGACCTACCGGCCGCCCACCGGCGGCGCCGTGGTCTTCTCCTGCTCGCTGCAGCATGAGGCGACGCCGGTCACCAAGGGGCGCCGCTACGCCTTCCTGCCCTTCCTCTACGACGAGGCCGGCGCGGCATTGCGCGAGGCAAACCTTCCCTTCCTCTCGCCGCCCGCCTGATGCGCCCGGTCATCGCCGGTTCAGGCGGTGTCGGCTCCAGTTAGACTTGCGCCGGATTTGCGAACCTATACGTGAGGCCCATGAGAGCCCTGACCCGATTTCTCTCCAGCCTGTTGGCGACCCTCGCGGTCGTCGGGCCGGCGGCGGCGCAGACCGCCATCACCCCCGGCTACTGGGAATCGACCAACAAGCTGCTGTCGCCGATCAAGCAGACTTCGGTTGAGAAGCGCTGCATCACGCCGGCCGACGTGGACAAGTTCATGGCCGGTCCCTCGAACCGCCACTACACCTGCACCTACCCGACGCGGGAAATCCAGGACGGCAAGATCACCCTCAAGGGCACCTGCGTCAGCAAGAAGGGCCAGAAGGTCGCGATCAGCGGATCGGGCACCTACACCAAGACCAGCTTCGAGCTGAGCGCGGACGTGGCGGTGGAAGTGTTCGGCCTCGATATCGCCGGCAAGGCATCCACCGAGGCGCACCGGATCGGCGACGTCTGTCCCACCGCGGCCAAATCGGAATGACCCAGCCCGTCACCTATGCCGGCTACCTCGGCCTGGACGAACTGCTGGCCGCGCAGCATCCCAGCACCGACCATCACGACGAGCTGCTTTTCATCATCATCCACCAGACCAAGGAGCTGTGGCTCAAGGAGATCATCCATGAGGTGCGGCTCGCCAAGCGGCTGACGCGGGCCGGCGAACTGGAGCCGGCCTACAAGGCCCTGGCCCGTGTCTCGCGCATCCAATCGATCATGACCCAGTCGTGGGACGTGCTGGCGACGATGACCCCGGCGGACTACCTCAGCTTCCGCGACGGCCTGGGAAGCAGCTCCGGGTTCCAGTCGTGGCAGTTCCGCACGCTGGAGTTCCTTCTGGGCCTCAAGGACTCCTCGTTCCTCCGCTTCCAGGCGGAAGGCTCTGACGCTATTCAACAATTGCAATTGGCGCTGCAGCAGCCGAGCCTCTACGACGACGCGCTGCTGCGCCTGTCGGCCCAGGGTCTCCCCATTCCAGAGGCGGTCCTGAACCGCGACGTGACACAGCCCTACGAGCCCTCCGCCGCCGTCGAGGACGCCTGGCTGGCGGTCTATCGCGACACCGCACGCTACTGGGATCTCTACCAGCTGGCCGAAAAGCTGGTGGACCTCGACGACGCCCTGCTGACCTGGCGCCACAAGCATGTGCTCACCGTCGAACGCATCATCGGCGGCAAGCGCGGCACAGGCGGAACCGAGGGCGTCAGCTACCTGCAGAGCACCCTGCAGCGCCGCTGCTTTCCCGAACTGTGGTCGCTGCGGACCCGGCTCTAGAACGGGATCTCGTCGTCCAGGTCAGCCGAGAAGTCCTCACGCGGCGCCGAACTTTGCGCCCGCGGGCCGGAGGAGAAGCCGCCGCTGGAATAGCCGCCGCCCTCGCCCGCCTCGGCATTGTCGCCGCGACCGTCGAGCATGGTCAGTTCGCCGCGGAACTTCTGCAGGACGATCTCGGTGGAGAACTTCTCCACGCCGGACTGATCGGCCCATTTGCGGGTCTGGATGGAGCCCTCGAGATAGATCTTCGAACCCTTGCGCAGGTACTGCTCGGCGACCTTCACCAGGTTGTCGTTGAAGATCACCACCCGGTGCCACTCGGTCTTTTCCTTGCGCTCGCCCGAGGACTTGTCGCGCCAGGTTTCCGAGGTCGCGACCCGCAGGTTTGCGACCCGGTCGCCGGAGTTGAGGCTGCGGATCTCGGGATCGGCTCCCAGATTGCCCACCAGAATGACTTTGTTGACGCTGCCCGCCATGTCGATGTCCTAAGCTTCCGTGATTGCGGGCTGTCAGGCCCGCGCGCAAGCTAGCCCGCCGTTAACACATGGGCAAGTCTACGTTCTTCTTACGTTCCGCGTCGTCCACAGACGATTTCGTCGCTATTGCGCCTGCGGCATCGCGCCCGGGATCGCCAGCCGACCGTCGCCGGTGCGCACCAGGGCGACGTAACGGGGTCCTTCGAGGCTGGTGGACGTCAGCACGCCCTGCGGCTCCAGGAACAGGAAATTGGCCTGATAGGCCCCATAGATCTCCTGCTGGGTGCCGCCCATCCGCAGGAACTTGATGCGCATGGCTTCCAGGTTGGCCGCGCAGGTCTCCAGGTTCGGGGCGTTGACCAGCTTGTTGTACTTCAGCTTGTCGCCCTTCTGCGGGACGACGTGATAGCAGATGCCGGGGTCGCCGGGAGGCTCCGTCCGGCCGCTGCAGGCGGAGAGCGCCGCGGCGGCGGCAAGGGTGACGAAGAGCGCTGTGCGTTGCATGGGCTCGAACTTACACAAGGCTCGGGCCGAGCGCGAGGGGTCAGCCTACAGGTGTAATAGCGCAGCCCGCGCCCTGGTCGGCCAGGGTCCGGAAGCTGTGATTGTCGGCGGAAACCTCCACTCGCCCCGGCACCAGCCGCAGGGTCTGCTGCATCCAGCGCCCATAGGTCGCCCCGCCCGCCCGCTCGCAGCGGCCCGCGAACAGCGCCTGGACGCAGGCGTTGAGGCTCATGTCGCCCGGCAGCCTGGCCCACTTGCCCTGGTCGTAGCGCAGACAGCCCCCCACGGGCGCGTTGACGGGCAGCGGCGGTCCCGGGGCTTCGTCGGCGGCAGCCTCCTCCGGCGCTTCGGCCGCAGGCGGCAGCGGCGTCAGCATCGCCCCAGCCTGATCGGCGGCGGCCAGGGCGCCGGTCTCGTCGAGCCCTACGTCCAGCGCGTCGGTCGCCACGCCATTGCGCTTGGCGCATTCGGCCAGGGTCAGTTCGCCGACGAACTGGCCGGCGACGAAGCAGCGCAGCGGCTTGGCCGGGTCCATGCGCTCGTCTTCAGGACCTGAGCTGTCGATCACCAGGCCGGCGCTGGAGGCCGGAGGCGGCTGGATCGGTTCCCGGTGTTGCGCGGCGAGCATGGCGCCGGCGATGATCAACCCGGCGAGCAATGCGACAGCGCCGCCGCCCAGCACGAACAGCGTCCTGCGATCCTTGAAGTCCATGATCCTGGCTAGACCGGGGGGCTCAGGGTTTCAAGCCAACCCGAGATCAGCCGCCGCCGGTCAGGCGGTTGAGCGCGGCCTGGTAGTTGGCGATCTGGTTGGTCAGGTAGGCCGGGACCGGTCCGCTGGCGGCCGCCGAGGCCTGCTGCAGGCCCTTGGGCTGCGCCCCCGCCACCAGGTCCTTGTAGGCCGTGCGGACGACGCCCATCGCCGAGGCGAGTTCCGACAGGACGTGGTTGATCTGAGCGGGATTGGAAAGGTTGAGGTCGCTGGCGAGGCCCAGCCCGTAGAGCATGGACTTGCCGTCCGCGGGCACCGTCTTGCCGGCGTCGTTGATCGTGGTGGAGCGGATCACGCCCTCAGAGATACCCAGCGATTCCAATGCATTCTTGCTGGCCGCGCCCATGCCGACCTCGAGCGTCATGCGGGTGTTCAGCGGCTCGATCTTCATGGTGCGCACGCCGTTCACCGTGGTCAGGGTGACCTTGGCCTGGAAACCCGAGGCGCGGCGGACTTTCTGGGCGAGCGTGTCGAGCGTGTCGTTGCCGTCGATCGTCACCGTGGCGGCGCGGCCGTCGTTGACCTTGAGCGTGAACTGGTCCCCGGCCCGCAAGGAGCTGACCGCGGTGATCTTCTGCGAGTCGGAAAGGTCCAGCGTGCCCTGTGGCAGGCCCATGCGGTCCAGCACGCTGGCCCCGGTCGGCGCCACGGCGATCGCGGTCGGGGCCGCCTGCCCGTCCTTGCCGGTGAACCGGCGCGACCAGGAAACCGTGCCCGCCGCCACGTCCAGGTTGGCCAGGAACCCGTCCTTGGTCCCGACCGCGGGCTGATTGGGCAGGTCGGTCCCGGCGGAACCGCCGATCCACACCTGGCCGTTAGACACCGCCAGCGACGTCGCCTTGTCGTTACCCGTCCCGCCGTAATAGGCGATCTTGTCGCCCGCGCCGGGCGTCAGGGTCGAGGAAAGCCGGACCGCGAAAGCGTCCGTGCCGCCGGCCAGCGCATGCGTCACCGTGCCCGCCGAGAGATTACCGTTGGAGGTGGTTCCCGCGATGACCACCTCGCCGCCGTCGAGCGCGATACCAGCGATGTCGCCGCCCTGGAGGTCGCCGAGGTCGCGGGTCGAGGACAGAACGGGCGTCCCGCTCGTCATGTCGAACCGCCGCACGACCGCATGGCCGTCTTCGACGCTGGCGGTGATCAGATTGGTTCCGTCGACCACCATACCGGAGGGTTTGTCCGCGCCGAGGGTGCCGAAGCTCTGGGTGAAGGTGGTGATGACGTTCGGTTTGACAGGCGCCAAGGGGTCCGCGCCCGGGATCACGGGCGCCGGCGTCGTGCTCAGCTTGAAGCCTTCGATGTAGCTGTCCCAGCCGCCGATCCCGGCGCTGCCCGGCAGGGCCTGCTTGGTGCGCCCGGCCACGTAGACGGTCCCGTCGGCGGCGAACGCGACCTGGCTCGCCTCATCGTCGAGCTTGTTCCCGCGGCGCTCCGTCCAGAGTTCCTCGCCGTCGCTGTTGTAGACGGTGACGAAGCTGTCGGTGTTGGTGGCGAACGACCCCGTGTCTCCGGAATTGAGCGCCCCGTTGATCGCCCCGCCCAACGCGCCCGTCACCGAGCCCGCGACAGCCACCTTGCCGTCGGCGGAAACCGCCAGCCCCAGGCCCGTCGCCGTGCTCGCCGCACCCAGGGTGCGCGTATAGACGAGCTGTCCGGCCGGGTCGTACTTCAGGAGCGCCACATCCTGTGAGCCCTTGATGGTCTGGCCGCCGGTCGTCGAAGTGACATCGGCCAGCATGTAGACCGAGCCGTCGGGCCCGACCTGCGTGGCGTGCACGGTCTTCACTTCCGGACCGAGCGTCTTGGAGAAGGCTCGACCGTCGACCCAGTTGGTCTCGCCGGCGGCCTGAAGCGGCGGCGGCACGTTGGTGTTGTCGGTCTGGAATTTCAGCAGCTGCTGCTGGATCACGCCGTCGGCGGTCGTCGGGTTCTTGTCGGGATCGGGGTTGCCGACGCTCTGCGCCACGTAGACCGCGCCCGCCGTCGAGGGCGCCGAGAAGGTGACGGTCTCGGCCGTGCCCACGTTCACCTTCAGCGCCCACTGGTCCGACGTGGGCGGCAGGGTGACGGGCTTGCCGCCCACCTGGATGGTCCGTGGCTGTCCGGGCTGCCGCTGGCTGGAGAGCCGGGTCTCGACCCCGGCGGCGGCCAGCTGCTGGTTCACATAAGTGATGACGTTGCCCATCGTTCGCGGCTGGGCGCCCATGCCGGCGAGATCGATCGGAACATCAACATTCACGCTTAGCCGTTTGACGGACATCGTGAATTTGACTGCACCCTTGAACGCGTCGACCTCCGCACTCGAGGACGAGGTCAGCGGCGGGGTGATGTACTCGCTCTTGGGCTTGGGCACGCCCATTGTGCTCTTGACGGAGGTCGCGACCTCGCCCTGCGCCATGCGCAGCTTCTCGAAAGCGGCGCTATTCACATAGTCCGCGATCTCGGCCAGGCCCTTGGCGAAGATCTGGCTGATCCGGTCGGTGTCGAAGGTGGTCAGCCCCTTGCCGTTGGCCTGGGTCGCCACGCCGTTCAGCGTGCTCAGCCCCTGGTACAGCGCGAAAAGCTTGCGGTAGTCGGCGCTCGCGCCGGGGACGTCCAGCTTGGCCGAGCTTTCGTCGATCAGCTTGTGGCCGGCCATGGCGGCCTTCACTGCCGCGCTGGTCTGCGCCGCGGTCGGCTCGGTCGTCCAGGGCGCGGTCGGCTGCTTTACCGGCGCTGTCGCCGTGCCCAAGGCAGTGCCCGTCGAGATCCCAGCGCGAGACTGGAACATGGCGAGCAAAACGGACGAGTCGATACCGGTAATGGACATGCGCTTACCCGCGGACACACGCCCGCAGCCCGATCATGGGCCCGCAGTGGCTGACAGCTCGTTAAGAGAAAGAAAAAGGGCCTGGGCGTCGCCGCCCAGACCCCTGTTACGCCCCAACGGAAACGGGTTAGCCGCCGCGGAACAGCGACAGGATGATCTGCGGCGCCGAGTTGGCGATCGACAGCGCCTGGGCGCCGAGCTGCTGCTGCACCTGCAAAGCCTGCAGGCGCGCGCTTTCCTTGGCGAGATCGGCGTCCACGAGGTTGCCGACGCCGGTGTTGAGCACGTCGGTCAGCTTGCCGACAAAGGTCGAGTGGCCCTCAAGCTGCTTCTGCTGCGAGCCGAGGTTGCCCAGCGCCTGGTTGGTCAGGCTGATCGAGGTCGTGAGCTGGGCCAGGATGTTGGTCGCCTGGGTGATGGTGCCCAGCGAGGCCGTGGCCGCGATCGTTATGATGGTGCCGCCCAGCGAGAGGGTCTGCTTCGACAGCGTGATGAACGAATTCGCGTCGGCGTTCGCGAGGAACTTGAGGTTGCCCGGCAGCGAGCCGTCGAGCAGGTTCGCTCCGTCGAACTGAGCGTTCTGCACCGTCTGGGTGATCTGGCGCAGGATCGACTTGAAGTCGCTGTCGAGTGCGGTTCGCGAGGAGGTGTCGATGGAGGTGTCCATCGCGGCCACCACCTTCTCCTTCAGCTGCACCAGGAGATCCGAGACCGTTTCGCCGGCCGTGGAGGACACTTCGGCGATGGAACGGGCCCGATCCAGGCTCATCTTAACGGAATTGAGCGCCCCGATGTCCGCGCGCTGCCCTTGGGCGATGGCCCAGACCGCGGCGTTGTCGGAGGCGTTGTTCACCGACAGGCCGGTGTTGATCCGGCCCTGGACGTCCTCGAGCTCGCTGTTCGTCTTGTTCAGATTCTGCAGCGCGACGAGAGCGGATTTATTGGTGTGCACGCTCATCGACATCGAACGAGTTCTCCTAAGCCCGGCCCCTCGAGCGACTCGGCTTTTGCGAGTCGCCTGGAGTGTTCGCCAGCAAGCTAGGAAATCGTGGTGAGCAGAAGGTTAACGCCCGAACAGTTATTGCCGCCGCCGGCGAGCCGGGGCGGTTGAAAGGGTCAGTCCGTCCCCTCTTCGGGGTCGGTCGATCAGGCCTTTGTGCGGATCACTGCCCCGGCTTGGTAATCGAGCCGCTCGCGCATCTTCAGGACGTCGTCCCTCGGAAACTGCAGGAGCACTTCGCCCGTAAGCCGGTTCACCGTCTTGTAGACGTAGGAGCCGCTGGCCTCATCCTCTTCGATGACCAGTCGCAGATCGACGGGATCCTGGCTGGGCGCCTCGCGTGCCGAAGCCCCGGCGTCGGGGCGTTGGACCTGTGGGCTCTGGCCGTATGTGGGATCTGGTGTCGCTGCGACGGTTGCAACCTTGTTTTCCATCTCGCCTGTCGTGGGCGTTTGAGGCGCCTACGCTCCGGTTTGGGA
>JBOHKZ010000466.1:0-2825 GCA_050729355.1 Phenylobacterium sp.
GGGCGTATGGTCTTCAGACATCGGTCTCGTTCGTTCCTTGGGGACGCGACGGTGCGCCCTCGCCTAATTGTTCATCACCTGACCCAGGATCTTGGCGGTGTAATCCACCAACGGAATGATCCGGGCATAGTTCAAGCGGGCCGGGCCGATCACGCCGATCGCACCCAGCACCCGCTGCGAGCCCGTCATATAGGGCGCAGCGATCACGGCGGAACCCGAAAGCGAGAACAGCCGCGTTTCCGCGCCTATGAAAATGCGCACGCCCTGGCCGTCGCGCACCCCGTCCAGCAGCGAGATCAGCTGCTCCTTCTGCTCCAGGTCCTCGAAGAGCGAGCGCACCCGCTCCAGGTCCTCGACCTGCTGGGCGTCCTCCAGAAGATTGGCGCGGCCGCGGACGATGAGGGCCCGGTCCTCGGCCTCGCCGCCGCCCCACGCGGCCATGCCGTCCTCGACCAGGCGCGCGGCGGTCTCATCGAGTTCCCTGCGGGCGCGCTCCAGGTCCGCCTTCAGGTCGATGGCGGCTTCCACGAGGGTGCGGCCGCGCAGCCGTTCGTTGAGGAAGTTGGACGCCTCGCTGAGCGCCGAAGGCGTCACCCCGGCCGGCAGCCGGATCAGCCGGTTCTCCACCGTGCCGTCGGCGAAGACCATGACAGCCAGGGTTCGTTCGGCCCCCAGCGCCACGAATTCCACGTGCTTCACGCCTGCGTCGCGGATCGGGGTGACCACCACGCCGGCGCCGCCGGCCAGGCCCGAGAGGATCGAACTGGCCTCATTCAACGCATCGTCGAAGTTCCGGCCATGAGCGTGCAGGCGCGCCTCGATGGTCCTGCGCTCATCCTCGCCGACGTCGCCCACTTCCAGCAGGCCGTCGACGAACAGCCGCAGGCCCGCGTGGGTCGGCAGCCGCCCGGCGCTGATATGCGGCGCGCCCAGCAGGCCGAGCTGGGTGAGGTCCTGCATGGTGTTGCGGATCGAGGCGGGCGACAGCGACACCCCGCCCTTGGAAAGCGTCCGCGATCCCACCGGTTCGCCGGTGTCGAGGTAGCTCTCGACGATGCGGCGGAAGATCTCGCGGGCGCGTTCGTCGAGTTCCGGCAGGGAGGGGCCGCGGGCGAAGAGGGGTGTGGTCACTGGTCCGTATGGCGGTGGGTCGCGCGCCCCATGGACGGGGCCGTGGCGATCTAGGATAAGCGCGGCCACTTTCCGCGCAAGGCGGACCTCCGATTAGGAACTGAAATGCGCCCATCTGAACGCCTGGCCGACGCCCTGCGCACCGTGACCATCGAGACCGGCGTCAACCGCTATGCCGAGGGCTCGTGCCTGATCGGCTTTGGCCACACCAAGGTGCTGGTCACCGCCAGCCTGGAAGAAGGCGTGCCGGGCTTCCTGCGCGGCAAGGGACAAGGCTGGGTGACGGCGGAATACGGCATGCTGCCCCGCGCCACGCACACCCGGGGCCGCCGCGAGGCCTCCCAGGGCAAGCAGTCGGGCCGCACCCAGGAGATCCAGCGCCTGATCGGCCGGTCCTTGCGGGCCGTCGTCGACATGAAGGCGCTGGGCGAACGCCAGATCAGCCTCGACTGCGACGTGATCCAGGCCGACGGCGGCACCCGCACGGCGTCGGTGACCGGCGCATGGATCGCGCTGCGGCTCGCCACCAAATACCTGCTGGACGAAGGGGTGATCGCCACCGACCCGATCCTCGACCAGGTGGCGGCGATCAGCTGCGGCGTGTTCAACGGCACGCCCGTCCTCGACCTCGACTACGAGGAGGATTCCAACGCCGAGGCGGACGCCAACTTCGTGCTGACCGGCAAGGGCGACATCGTGGAGATTCAGGCGACGGGCGAGAAGCGCGGCTTCTCGGAGGGGGAGTTCGAGTCCCTGTTCAGCCTGGCCCGCAAGGGCATCGGCGAACTCTGCATTCTTCAGCGGGAAGCGACCGGAGGCTGAAGCCTCCGGTCTACCCGGTTTCGTCTTAGAGGCCGGCCAGGATGTAGCGGAAGGCCGACGGCGGGATCCGCTCCAGCTCGCGGGCGAGCGGGGCGAACAGCGCGTCAATGAACTTCGAAATCGCGGCGATCATCAGGAGACTCCTTTGTGCGACGCAGCATTTGTTGCGGTGCACATAGGTAGGAGGTGCTGAGATTGCAAGGTTTTCCACTGTAGCGCTGCCAACCTGCGCCGCAACGCCGCAGGCACGCGACCGCACCGCAACATCCTCACCTTCCCCATGCAATGGCGGGAGGGGGACCGACGCCGACCCCGGCGAAGGCCGGGGGAAGAGCGGTTGGTGGAGGGGGCAGGCCACAGTCACTGCCGCCCGCCTGCCCCTCCACCACTCGCTCGGCGGCGAGCGGTCCCCCTCCCGCCGCTTCGCGGGGGAGGTAGGTTGGAGGGTTGCTCAGTCCTCGTCGTCGGGGAGTTCGTCGGCGGACCCGGCTTCGTAGAGCAGGAGGTCGCCCGGCTGGCAGTCGAGTTCGCGGCAGAGCGCCGTCAGGGTGGAGAAGCGCACCGCGCGCGCCTTGCCGGTCTTCAGGATCGAGAGGTTGGCGATGGTGACGCCCACCCGGTCGGCGAGTTCGGTCAGCGACATGCGGCGCTCCAGCAGCACGCGGTCGAGTTGAACGCGGATCGGCATGCTGGGCGCCCTAAATCGTCAGCTCGGCTTCGCGCCGCAGCCTCGCGCCCTCGCGGAACACCTCGGCGAGCACGAAGACCACCAGGACGGAGAACCAGGAGGTGAGGTTGAAGTTGGGCTCGTTGCGCTTGATCAGCGGCATCAGCGGCCCAAGGCCCCAGACGACATAGCGGCTGATCTCCAG